>JANOVD010000601.1:0-3116 GCA_031417255.1 Chitinophagaceae bacterium | reverse complement strand
TCTGGTGGGCATTATTACCAGCATTGTGGTTTGTTATTTGTTTTTTGGGTGAGAAAAGAAATATCTCTTGCAATCTTTAATTAAAGCAAGGTTCATTTTCCCACCACCTCAACCTAAACAGGTGGGTACCCCACCCCAAAGGGTTAATTTACCCACCTTTATAGGTATATCCTCCCACCTTTAACCCAAACTGACCCACCCCATTTACCAAAGGACCCCACCTTGCAGATGGGGTCAGTTAACCTAAAAGGTTAATTACTTAAAGGCGGAAAAAAAAGCCGGATTTAAAAAAGCCGGCTTCCAAAACTATTATCAGATCAAAGTATATTAATCCTTTTTCTTCTCCTCTTTTTTCTCTTTATCCTCCGGTGCTTTATCAGGGCCTTTTAAATAAGATGGCAAATTAAGCCCGGCCATATTAAACAGGTCCTGAAGTGGCGGCACGGTTTTCATCATGCCCGAAACAAAATTTGCCGTGGTTGTATTGCCATTTTCGCCGCTGCCATTGGCCGAATCCCAAACGGTAATTTTATCAATCTTGATATTTTTAACCGCTTCAACCTGGGTTTTAACCAGCTCCGGTAATTTTTCAATTAATAAAAGCTGGAATGCTTTTGTAGGGTCGCCGCCGGCAGCAGCCACCACCTGCTTATAACCTTCGGCCTGCTTGGTTAATATTTCAAACAAACCCTTTGCTTCTGCTTCCATTTTAGCAAAAATGGCATCAGCCTCGCCCTTGGCATTTTCTCTTATACTTTCGGCAATGGCCTGTGCCTCAATAATAGCACGCTGTTTGGCAATTTCGGCAGGTACAATAATATTGGCAACCTGGGTAGAGCGTTCCCTTTCAGATCGGGCTGCTTCTGCTTTTTGTTCAGCCACATAAGATTCTTCCAAAGCTTTTGCCTGCTGCACTTTTTCGGCGCTGATGGCAATGCGTAAGGCTTCGGCTTCCTTCTCCCTGCGTAAAGCTTCCGAATTGGCAATGTCAATTTTAGCTGTATTCTCACCTTTAATCGCCACAGCATTTGCTTCAGATGTTTTTACCCTGGTATCCCTGTCGGCTTCTGCCTTACCAATCGCTTCATCTTTTGCTGCAGAGGCAATGCTTACTTCCCTGTCTTTTTCGGTAATGGCAATTTTTACATCCCTGTCACGGTGTGTTTCTGCTATCTGTGTATCTTTTTCCCTGTCGGCTAAAGCCTTACCGGTTTCACCAATTTTTTCCTGCTCGGCTACACTAACCTTGGCTTCGTTAATGGCCTTGGCAGCCGCTTCCTTACCCAATGCTTCAATGTATCCCGATTCATCTTTAATATCTGTTACGTTAACGTTGATGAGTTTTAAACCGATCTTTTTTAATTCGCTGTCAACGTTTTTAGAAATATTATCCAGGAATTTATCCCTGTCCGAATTGATCTCTTCAATCGTCATGGTGGCAATTACCAAACGCAACTGGCCAAATAAAATATCTTTTGCAAGCTCCTGTATCTGTTCGGAATTTAAACCCAGCAAACGTTCTGCGGCCGTATTCATACTATCCGTTTCAGTAGAAATGGCAATGGTAAACCGGCAGGGAACATCCACCCTGATGTTCTGGCGGCTTAACGCATTAGTTAGGTTGGCTTCAATAGATAATGGTTTCAAATCTAAAAAAGCATAATCCTGTATCACAGGCCAGATAAAGGCTCCGCCGCCGTGTACACATTTGGCCGATGTGCCGCCGGTACGGCCATAGATAACTAAAATTTTATCAGATGGGCATCTTTTGTACCGGGAAACCAATGCTAAAATGGTTACAAAAAATACGACTGCGCCTACTACTATCAATAATATTGGTGACATATTGTTTTTTTAAATGGGTGCTACTATTAAAATATTTTCGTTTTCTATTTTTACAATTTTAACTACGGTGCCTGTTGGTATTTTATCATGTTCAGTCATGGCCTCCAACTCGTGAAAGGCACCGTTTACACTGATCATTATTTTTCCTTTACCGCTTTTATTGGCAGGAATGGTAAGATAAACTTCGGCAGATTTGTTGATGGTGTTGGATAATTTAAATGAATTGTCTTCGGCAAGTTTTTGTACCTGTTTGATGATAACAAAAAATAAAAGTACAAAAGCCAAACCTATCAGCAGCGAAAGGCCTATTAAAAACACAGGCGATGAAATACTGTTGTAAAACGAGATTCCGGTCCAGCTGAAACCCAGTAAAAAATTGATCAGGTTTCGTAAAGAAAAAAGCTGAAAAGGTGAATCTGTACCATGCAAGTTGCTGTCAAAATCGGCATCCACTCCATCCGTGGCATCGGCACCCATAAAGGTCATGATGGTTTGAATGATAAAGATGATGCTTGTGGGTATGGCAATAAACCAAAAGGTTTTAAGCAGCGGAGCCATGTTTTCCAAAAATTCCATTTGGGTATATTTAATTCAGGTGTAAAAATCGCTGTTAGGTTGGTTAAAGATCTTTAAAATCCATATCCGGGTATTAAAGATAATTAGATTTGGATATGCAGGGGAAATAATTTTATGCTCCGGCAAAGTAGTAAAAAAATGGATTAGTTAAATCTCTGAGGGGTTTTGAGATGAGGTTTAAAACCAGTTTCAGTTACTTTCGCCTAAATTCGCAAAAAGCATTTTTATGGATATTAAAGAACAATTTGAAAAAGCCATTGCCGACAGTAAATCGCTTGCCGAAAAACCGGGTAATGAAACCTTATTGCAACTCTATTCTTTATATAAGCAATCAACCGAAGGCGATGTTAGCGGCGAAGCGCCATCAAACCCTTTTGATTTTGTAAACAAAGCCAAGTACGATGCCTGGGCTGCATTAAAAGGAAGATCATCTGAAGAAAGTATGCAGCAATATGTTGAGTTGGTTAATAAATTGAAGGGTTAAAATACACGGTCGCAAAAAGGAATTCCCACAGAGCCACTAAGAACACAAAGGAAATTTCTAAATTTATTATTAAGGCTTTGTGAACTTCGTGGTTTTGTGGGACATATAAATATCACCAGTCACAACCTCGTATTAATTCATAAAATGAAAATTCAAGAAATAATATTTGTTCTGGAATCAGTAGCACCTCCATCCTTGCAGGAAAGCTACG
>JANOVD010000600.1:0-2152 GCA_031417255.1 Chitinophagaceae bacterium | reverse complement strand
GTAGCAAATGTGCGAATGCCATAAGCACTGCCCGAAGGAATATACAATCTTATTTTACCACCCACACGGCATTGAGGCAGCCCAAGTTGCCAACCTTTTATCAACCTGTTTAAAGGGAATGTTGCAGGTTTTTCTTTTGTCTCATCAAATACACTGCCATTGCTGAAAAGCCAGCCCTTGTAATGTATAACAATGGTATCTGTAACATTTACCAATCTTCCGCTACCTTCTTTTATTGATTGATAAAAAATGCCTTCTTTATAGATAATACTGTCTTTAAGCCTGGCAATTAAAATATCTGCTTCAATTTTTTGTTGTGCAAGGCTGTCTATATTACTCATGTGGCGCAGTACCGGTGGTTTGGTTGTTTGCGAATCAAGTGCCTTCCAGGTACCTCTGTTAAGCAAGAGCCAGCGGTTGCTGTAGGTTGCTGCAGATCTTTTTATGTTTCGTGTGCTGACGTATTTTACAGTGATTGTATCGCTATAACTGCGTGTGGCGATCAGCTTCCATTTTTTTTCTTCGGGTAGGAAAATATAGCCTGAAAATAATGTTTTGTGCGATGCAGAATCGCTGGCGGTTAGTATGAGCAGGGGATAGGTTTCTTCGTACTTCCAGTCATAGTTCCAGGCATTGCCCGGACCGTATGAATAAACATCTTTGCCAAATACAACATCTGGCCGGGGCTTATCAAAAAAACGAAATTGAATTATCTTTTGTTCCTTTTCATATCCTAGTATCATACTGGCTTCATTAGCAGATATTCCGGCACCCCTTTTCTTTGATTTACTTCTTTCTGTAATTTTCATTTCAGCATAAAAACCAGCAGCTTTAATGGAATCGGGGACTGTATAACCCGATGAACTTTTGTTTTGGCAAAAACCGGCAATACAAGTTAAATGTAGCAGAAAAAGCAAGGCAACGTGTTTCATAAATATATGTGTTTTACATTCTTTTTATTCCTTTTAAAATTAAGGCTTTTTCAACAGCAGCAATACCGCCTGAAAAAGGATTGCCTTCAACAAGTGTGAGTATATTTTTATTCCATTGTAATACCAGTTGCGGCGAGCTGGATGTGATTTGCATTTTACGCTGCAGTTGTACATCCTCAAGCGGAGCCAATAGATTTTTATTTCCATCAAGCAGGTTATTGCTGATAAGGTCAATAATGCAGATACATTTCAGTTCGTTAACAGGTATAGTGTTTATTTTTTTTCTATATACCGTAACTCTCCAAAAAATTACTCCGAATAAAATGCCAAGGCCATTCAGAATAATTCCCAAAGTTGGTGCAATGTCGGGCTGCATATCAAAAACAAATAATTGCAGCAAACCATTTGAAAAAAGAATAAAGGTAAGCAGCCCGGTTACAAAAAGAAAAGTGGTTGTCCACTGCGCAGGTTTTTTGGTAATGTATAATTTATTGTTGCTTTCATAAATTACGGTACCCGAAGATGCTGCAAGTTTTATCATGGCCGGTAAGTTTACAAGTTGGTTATAATAAAGCTACTATTATTTATTTAGAACTTTCTTACAGCAAGGGCAGACCAGAAATCAACCTTAACTAATGGGTGAACATTTTTCCTATTATGGGTTTTAAGGGATCTTTATACGTTTGGAAGAGATGGGTATTACATGATATGACGTATTCCGATACGGCTGACCACCTATTCCTCATAGGTTATTTAGGGGTGTGCCATACGTCAGGGACATATTCGCCATAGGTGTACCAACGGGGTAACCACCTCTGTTTGACCTATTCTGATACGTCTCCCTACGTAATCCAATAGGTCGGGGGACGGGGTACCCATCAGTTCCGGACGTATTCGGAATAGGTTTTTGTATTGATAATCAATGTGTTTTGGTGAGACGGAGTCTCAAAACCTATCTCGTCCTCGTCAGAGACGAGGACGAGATAGGTTAAGTAGGGAATAGTTGTTTAAATTACTAATAGGAAGTCATGCCATAGAATTTAAAACTGCCGTCTATTTTTACAAATTTAAAACTATGTTGTAAGCTCCCCCAAAAATAGTACGTTTTAAAAGTAGACACATTTTGTAACTTTAAAAAACGTCAAAGATGAAAAGAAGCACATTCAGTCCTGCTCAAATTGCAGGGATCCTCAAAGAATTTGATAATGGCAAAACAGCCG
>JANOVD010000599.1:0-3761 GCA_031417255.1 Chitinophagaceae bacterium | reverse complement strand
GTAACACATAATGGCGGCGCAATAAAAATATAACTCCACCTAACGAATGTGTATAGCCCAAGTTCTTTTAATTTAGCAGACACTTTATTCATCACCAGCATTTCATCAGGCTTTGCATTGAATGGAGCCATCGGTTCTTTGGTTGTTCTGTTCTTTACCAGTTCAATACATCCCAGCAAACCGGTATTTCTAAAATCGCCGATAGAAGGATGTTTTTGTTTCAATAACTCAACCTGTTCATTTACATATTTCCCCATGGCAACTGTATTTTCAATCAGGCCATCATCTTCATAAATTTTTATAGTTGCCAAAGCAGCTGCACAACTTACAGGGTGTGCAGAATAAGTAAGTCCTATTGCCATAACATTATCATCGTATTTTGCTGCGATCTTATCACTCACCATTAAACAACCGAATGGCAAATAACCACAGGTTAATCCCTTCGCCATACAGACCATATCCGGAACAATATCATGATTCTGAAACCCAAACCATTTGCCGGTACGGCCAAAGCCGCTCATCACTTCATCCATAATTAATAAGATGCCGTGTTGATCACATATTTCTCTAACTGCTTTTAAATAACCTTTTGGATATTGCAAACAACCCGATGAACCGGATTCTCCCTCCAGCAAAATAGCAGCAATATTACCCGGACTTTCATAAGCGATCATTCTTTCCAATTGTGCAACCGATTCTTTCAGCATATTTTCTTCGCCATATTCCCAGCGGTATAAATAAGGAAGATCAAAATGCACAAAGTTTGGCGCCTGCTGTGCATCCACGGCGATCCTGCGAGGATCGCCACTTGCCGACATAGAGCCAATGGATGCACCATGGTAGGATTGATAACGACTTAATATTTTATGACGGCCTGTATAAAGGCGTGCAAGTTTAATTGCATTTTCAATTGATGTTGCGCCGCATAAAGTAAAGAATGCTTTATTCAGATCGCCCGGACATATCTCCGCCAGTTTTTTGCCTAATTCACCACGCACTTTGGTAACACAGCTTGGTGTAACATAACTTACTTCCTGCATTTGCTTTACAACTGCTTCTGTAATTCGTTGATCGCCATGACCAATATTTACATTCATCAACCCCGATGAAAAATCAATGATCTTTTTATCATCATAATCATAGAGATAAACACCTTCTGCATATTTTACAGCAATGGGGGCAATGCCTTTTTGTTTGCTCCAGGAAAAAAGAGTGTAATCGAGATTATCCTGAACAATCCCAGCCCCCCCACCCCCCAAGGGGGGGTTTGAAGAGATTTTAAATTCATTGCTGTTTTCTGTTTTAATACTCATAAAATATTTTTTATTATTTTTTCCAGGTAGTCTTCGCTTTTATCTTCCAGTTCCCTCTCTTCTGAGCTTGTCGAAGGATGGAGAGGGGTTGGGGTGAGGCACCTAACTCATCCAGTTAACTCCAGCCTCTGCATTCCACTTGGTTGTACTCTTCTTCAACTTCGTCCAGAATTCAATTGAACTCTTCCCCGTAATATCACCTACTCCAAATTTACTTTCATTCCATCCGCCAAAACTAAATGGCTCACGTGGTACAGGCACACCCACATTCACACCTATCATTCCTGCACTGGCATGGTCAATGATATAACGTGCCATTGCACCATTCTGTGTAAACACACTGGCAGCATTACCATAAGGGTTTGCATTTTCAATAGCCAATGCTTCATCAACCGTATTGGTACGCATGATAGAAATTACCGGGCCAAAAATTTCTTCTGTGGCAACGCTCATTCCCGGTGTTACAAAATCAATAACTGTAGGGCCAACATAAGTACCGTTTTCCTTTCCGTTCACTTTTGCATTGCGGCCATCCACCAAAATTTTGGCACCATCTCTTTCTGCCTCACCAATGTAACGTTCAATTCTTTGTTTACTTTCTTTATTAATAACTGCACCGAGGTTTTCACCAGGCACAATTTTTCTTGCTTCTTCACAAATTTTATCAATAATGGCATCAACATTACCCACACCAATCATGGCACTGGCGGCCATACAACGCTGTCCTGCACAGCCGCTCATGCTGGCGGCAACATTCTGTGCTGTCATGCCCGGTATAGCATCAGGCAAAACCATCAGGTGATTTTTTGCACCGCCCAATGCAAGGCATCTTTTATAATTTGATGTTGCCCGTTGATAAACAATTTTTGCAACTTTTGTTGAACCAACAAAAGAAACTGCTTCAATACCCGGATGATCGCAAATGGCTTCTACAATTTCCACATCGCCATGCACAATACTAAAAACGCCATCCGGCAATCCGGCTTCTTTTAATAGTTCAGCTAATCTTCCGCAACTCAATGGTACTTTTTCTGATGGTTTCATGATCATACAATTACCGAGTGCAATGGCATTGGGTAATGTCCAGTTTGGAACCATACTGGGGAAATTAAATGGCACAATGGATGCAACCACACCTAAAGCCACATGTTCTGTTCTACATTCTACGCCACGGCTTACTTCCAGCACTTCGCCGGTAACTAATTGAGGCAATGAGGTTGCAAATTCAGTTAACTCAATAGATTTTTCTATTTCAGCAACAGACTCACCGTAAGTTTTTCCATTCTCTTCGCTGCACAATTCTGCCAGTTCTTTTAAATGTTTTTCGAGTAATGTTTTATAGCGAAAGAAAACCTGTACCCTTTCTTTATACGGTGTTTTACTCCAGGCGGGATAAGCGGCTTTGGCTGCTTTTACTGCATCGTCCAGTTCTTTGGCTGAGGACATGGGCACAGTTGATAATAAACTGCCATCAACCGGTGAAACAACATCTAGCTTCCTGTCGGTTTGAGGGCTGATGAATTTTCCCCCGATAAAATTTTGTATTGGACTGTATTTCATATTTAAATAATTGATTCGTTTTTTTAGAAAAGAGCAAACCTAAAAATAAACGATTTTGAGAAGAATCAATAGAAATAAAGAGTATTTACCAGATTATTAAGTGAGAAAATTGAAAACAAAAATGCCTCCCCATTTTAAAGGAAGGCAATTTGATCATGTGTCGGGATGGCAAGATTCGAACTTGCGACCTCCTGGTCCCAAACCAGGCGCGATAACCGGGCTACGCTACATCCCGAACTAAAAAAATATTTGATAGGCTTATTGGGAGAACCCTTTCAATGAAAACTTATAAGAACTTTTGCGGAGAGGGTGGGATTCGAACCCACGGTACAGTTTAACCCGTACGACGATTTAGCAAACCGTTCCTTTCGGCCTCTCAGGCACCTCTCCAAAATACCTATATTATAATTGCTCACTCTTCCTTTCGTCCGCAAGTCCCGATAGCTATCGGGAGAACCTCTTCTAACCTGCCCTTATTTGTTAAGGGGTGGCAAAAATACAATTCAATGTGTTATTACCCAAAACTAAATGGTAAAACAGGCATAATTTATTGAGAAAGCTTTATACCCTTTATTTCATAAGGTTTTAAACTTGCTATCAAAATGAAAAAATCCAAACTCAGCAACGAATTTGGATCTGCTAAATATGCCAGGTTTTATTTTACATAGCAGCCAAATGCACTTTTTGCTGAAGCTCCAGAACACTTTCTTTAAATAAACTGTCGGTATCCATCAAATCCTTTACAGTTTGGCAACTGTGAATTACAGTGGTATGATCTCTTCCGCCAAAATGCTCGCCAATTGTTTTTAATGAATTTTTGGTGAATGCTTTTGCCAGGAACATAGTTATCTGGCGTGCCTGTACAATTTCACGTTTACGTGTTTTTTG
>JANOVD010000598.1:0-3434 GCA_031417255.1 Chitinophagaceae bacterium | reverse complement strand
AATCCTATGTCCGGGCAGTTAAAAAAATCATCCAAAATAAAAAAATCACAATAAATCACATCGGTATGCCTTAAAAATAAAAAATAAGTACACCAAAAAACTGCCTAAAGAAAAGTATTATTTATTTACAGGAAGACCCTGAATACTTTTTTTATCTCTTTTATCTAACCTTAAGCATTGGCCTCACCTGTTGTATTGCACCATTTTGCAAACGGGCATAATAAACTCCGTTTGGTAAATGAGATGCATTGAATGGAATGGTTAACCCGTTTGCTGCAGCAGGATAATCTTTTTCCAATAAATTTATCAGCAACCTGCCGGCGTTATCAATAATCTGAATTAATGTATGTCCGCCTTCTGTATCAAATTTAATTGTTGTACTGTTTGTAAAAGGATTCGGGTAATTGGTTATTAAACTGGAGCCGGAAGGGTTTGGTGGTGTTGTGGATGTTACACAAACACCAGCTTTTATTAACGGTAAATCCTGTAATTGACCATTAACATTTGGTGGAAATAATCCCTGTACAGTTTCTTTAGGAAGACAGAACCATTTTTCCAATAATGTTGAATAAACACTTCTGAAATCGTACTGCATGGGTACATTATCATTTACATTTACAACAGTTGGTATAGTTGGATTATTGCCCAATACACCACCTTGTACAGCCTTGCCAAATACAAACATGGGCGCTGCTGCCCCATGATCGGTACCAACACTGCTGTTACTTTTTATTCTGCGTCCAAATTCACTAAATGTCATACCCACCACCCTGTCTTCAACTTCTAAATAAACCAGGTCATCCTGAAATGCTTTAATGGCATCACTCACTCTGCCCAGCAGTGTGGCGTGTGTACCAACTGTAGTATCAGCAACAGTTGTTTGCAGGCTGTGATTGTCAAATCCGCCAAAGCTTACCATATATACCTTTGTTTTTAAACCGCCTTTAATTAACCGGGCAACAATCTTTAACTGATCGGCAAGGGAATTATTTGCAGGATAAGGATTTTGTGCTGTTACAGCTGCGGCGGCAGCGGTTATTGTTCCGGCATATTGCTGCGTTTGCTTTGCAACTGTACGAACAAAACTTAATTCTTTTCCCGCTTTTGTTGCAGGCACCGGATCGCTGGTACCATTTATTAACTGGTAAAAATTAGTAGCACTTGTAATACTCATGGCCATATTTACACTTGGCCCTTGTGTTGTTAAAGAGGCAGTAGAACCAATTTGTATAGCCAATGGATCTGTTACACTGGCATTAGGATATCCATTGGGAAAATTCGGATATTCATAATTTAAATATCTGCCTGCCCAGCCGGTATATACTTCCTGGTTGCTGTTACTTGCTGTCATCCATATATCTGTTGCCCTGAAATGTGAAAAATTGGGTTGAGGATAACCTACAGCCTGGATAATTTTTAATTTGGTATCATTATATAAACTTTGCAAACCTGTCATACTGGGATGAAGGCCGGTATTTGCATACCCATTTAACCTTAGGATACTGTTTTCGGGAATGGCAATATTTGATCGGGCTGCATTATAAAGATTGTAAGTACTTACAGGTATCACCATGTTTAAACCATCATTACCTCCCGATAATTGAATCAATACCAAAACATGGTCGGTTTCTGGTCCGCCACCCATTAATGCCTGCACTAATGGTGAGTTGGCATCAAGCGCCTTTACAGCATAGCCACTTATTAAAGCAGGTAAGGTAACTGCTGCTGATCTTCCTAAAAATTCTCTACGTTTCATATTGAAATTTTTAAAACAGAAAAAGTATTTTAGTGAGTAGTGAATCGTGAGTCGTCAGTTGTGAGTGACTCCTAAAATTAATTATCCAGTTACTCACGATTCACCATTCACGACTCACCATTCACGATTCACTATTCTCAACTCAATTGATATTCACTTAAATTCATTAAATACCTGAAAAGGTCTTTTAATCTTGTATTTACAATATTAAAATTAGGTATTGTAGGGCTGGCTATATAAGCACTCCAGGCATTTGTCCAGTAATAATCATATAACTGATTACTAAGCAACATTTGTACTTTCATTTGCTCCTTTACCTGTGGTGATATATTTATCCGGTAGAGATACTTTAAAGCATCATCAATCAGGGTGTTGGGATTGCCGGGATTGGAGAGTGTTTTTGCATATTCAACAAATTCAAACTGCATCCTGAAACCAAGTCTTACATAACCGGTATTAGTCATTATATCTGTAAACTGGTTTCTTTTGGGTAAAGAATCGGTTGTTATCCAGATTTCATGAAAAGATGGTTCCTGGTAATAGGCTGGCATGCCCGCTACGTTTGGAGGGTCGTGCAGGTTAAGGCCTTGAGTAATCATAAAAGCATATAGCGTATTCCAGTGTCCGTAGCCCGTATTCCAATCGGTTGAAAGCGGCATTCTTACATTATATTCTCTCATGGAGCCTATTACAATATCTGCCGGAGTTTTTATTATGCAACCCTGGTTAAGTACATCAAAAAAATGTTCGCTTTTAAACAAAGCTGTTAACACGGGTAATATATTGTAATTATTAGTTCGGAAAATATTTGCCAGCGGCGTAATTACATTTGCCTCGGTAGTTGCATCAATTTCGTAATAAACAAACCACCGGTAAAACTTTCTTACAATAAATTTTGCCACTTCATTCTGGGCAAAGATCATGTTGAGTAAATCATTTAGTTCCAACTGTCCAGCGGTAGCCCCGGTTCTACCTGTAATAACCGTATTATTGAAAAAAGAGGAGAATGTTTTATTAACAGTTGAATGGCGGTTGGGGTCAAAAAAAGTAGTATAGTTGGTTCCGTTTACCCTCCAGCCTGTAAGCACTTTGGCTGTTTCTTTTACATCAGCTTCGGTGTATTGCGAACCCGGGCCCTTACCCAGGGTAAATAATTCCAACAATTCTCTCCCGTAGTTTTCGTCAGGTGCAGTGGCAACATTCAGGTAACCATTCAGATAACGAAGCATGGCGTAATCTTTTGTGATTGCATCTATCATTTGTTTAAAATTACCCAGCACATTTTGTCTTAAAAGCGAGTGTTGCATATAAACCCAGTTAGCGTTTCCTACATCACTAGCTTCATTTCCAAAATGATCTATCCATAGAAATAACATTTTCTCTCTTATACTTCTGTCCTGGTTAATCAATGTGCCGGTCCACCATTTTTTATAAGATGCCCTGCGCTGGCTTTGTACAGTACCATCGTTGTTAATATCATTTACCCATGTGGTGCCCTGTGCAATGTTGGCATCGGGGGTACCAGGTTGTGTAGAGGTGGTATATTCTTTAACCGGGGAATCTGGAATTGGAGCCGTAGGGTTAAGTAGCTCATCAACCGACTGGTTCATCGAACGGGTAACAAAATAATCCACATCAGCTTTTTTTGCCCCAAACATGGTTCGCTTTAAAAGATGAA
>JANOVD010000597.1:0-2449 GCA_031417255.1 Chitinophagaceae bacterium | reverse complement strand
CAAACAGCAATTGCATAAGCAATAAGATGAATGATTTTTTCATTTGATTAAGTTTTAGTTTGGTAATTTGAATCTAAGGCAGAATATGAAAATAACCCGACCTGTATTTCTTATATAAATAAGAAACCGGTTAGCTATAATTTAAAAAGTTGAGTATAGTTTAAGCAGTTAATAATATAAATCCCTTGTTCAGTTGTTCGGTATTTGGTAAATATAAATCTAAAACTAATCGAAAAATCATATTTATTTAATGTAGATTATTTGGCCAATTAAAAATACCTGCTCTTTATCTGAGATATGATAAAAGAAAATCAGGCATACCATCTATCTTAAAAAACATTACCACATAACATAGCATATAAAATGATTTTGCATAAAACAGCAGCGTTGTACCGCTGCGGCAAGGCAGCATTTTTTTATACCTCCCACACGCCCTGTCCCTGCCTGGTTATTGTCCACTCAGTTCCGGTACAATCCACAACGGTTGATGGGGTCATACTTCCTATTCCCCCGTCAATTACAAAATCAACCTGATCACCAAAATTTTCATAAATCACTTCAGGGTCGGTATATTCTTCCACAATATCGCCTGGTAAAGATGCACTCAAAATAGGATTGCCCAGCGCATCTAAAATATGCCGGCAAATAATATTATCCGGCACCCTTATCCCCACCGTTGATTTTTTACTTTGTAATATTTTGGGCACCTGCTTACTGGCCGGCAGGATGAATGTGTAAGGCCCCGGCAAATAACTTTTCAGCATCCGGTAAAGTGGTGTATCGATACTTTTTGTGTAATCACTTAAATGACTCAGGTCGCGGCAAATAAACGAAAGCTGTGCTTTCAGCGGATCAACATTTTTTATTTTACAAATACGTTCTATGGTTTTATGTTGGTTAATATCACAACCAAGTCCATAAATGGTATCTGTGGGATATATGATTACACCGCCGTCTTTCAAGCACTCGGCCACCTGTTTAATGAGCCGTGGTTGTGGATTATCGGGATGTATTTGAATTAACATAATTGAGACCCCTCCTATCCTCCTCCAAGGGGAGGGAAACAGAGAAGATATTTGCGGAGATTATTTTTGATCAATAATTCTTACCTGTACTTAATGAACCTGAAACTAAATTGTATAATTCGCAAAATTAGCTCTAATCATCTTACTTTATTCTATTACTTTTGCTTCTTGCATTAAAACAAATCTTCTCCCGATAATTATCGGGACTAAAATCTTTAATCTAAATTTCATTTATGTCAGTAATATGTGTTGGTACCATGGCTTTTGATGCCATTGAAACGCCGTTTGGAAAAGTAGATAAAATTGTTGGCGGCTCGGGCACTTATGTAGCTTATGCTGCCAGCAATTTTGTAACTCCCATTCAGCAAATTTCTATTGTTGGTTACGATTTTCCAAAGGAGGAAATGGACGAATTAAAAAAACGTGGCGTGTCTCTGGAAGGTGTGGAAATTGTAAAAGATAAAAAATCGTTTTTCTGGAGTGGTAAATATCATATGGATATGAACAGCCGCGATACTTTGGTTACCGACCTGAACGTACTGGAAGATTTTAACCCGGTTGTTCCGGAATCGTACCAGGGTGCAGAGTTTTTAATATTGGGTAACCTGATGCCTAAGTTACAGATGAGTGTAATTGATCAGTTAACCGTTCGCCCCAAGCTGATCGTAATGGACACCATGAATTTTTGGATGGACATTGCCATGGATGATTTAAAGGAAGTATTGAAAAAAATAGATGTGCTGCTGGTTAATGATGCTGAAGCAAGGCAACTGAGCGGAGAGCTTTCTTTGGTTAAGGCAGCCAAATTAATTATGCAGATGGGGCCACAGTTCCTGATTATTAAAAAAGGCGAACATGGCGCTTTGTTATTTCATAAAGACCATGTTTTCTTTGCACCGGCTTTACCCCTTGAAGAAGTATTTGACCCAACCGGTGCCGGCGATACATTTGCCGGTGGTTTTATAGGCCACTTAGCCAAAACAAAAGACATTAGTTTTGAGAATATGAAAACAGCCATTATTGTTGGCAGCGCCATGGCCAGTTTTTGCGTTGAAAAATTTGGGCCCGAAAGACTGAAAGAAATTACCAAAGAAGATATTGATGCAAGGCTCGCTGAATTTGTGCAGTTAGTGAATTTTGATATTGACCTGGTGTAACCTCGTCCTCGTCTCCGACGAGGATGCTTTGGTGTTGAGACTTTGTCTCAAATGCAAGTCAAAGACTTGCAACCAGCTCATCCTCGTCAGAGACGAGGACGAGAGCGAACTTTGGCAAAGTTTTTCCAGGGTCTTCCTGTAAATAAATAATACTTTTCTTTAGGCAGTTTTTTGGTGTACTTATTTTTTATTTTTAAGGCATACCGATGTGATTTATTGTGATTTTTTTATTTTGGATGATTTTTTTAACTGCCCGGACATAGGATT
>JANOVD010000596.1:0-5892 GCA_031417255.1 Chitinophagaceae bacterium | reverse complement strand
AATCCTATGTCCGGGCAGTTAAAAAAATCATCCAAAATAAAAAAATCACAATAAATCACATCGGTATGCCTTAAAAATAAAAAATAAGTACACCAAAAAACTGCCTAAAGAAAAGTATTATTTATTTACAGGAAGACCCTTATCACCGGGCAACACTAAAGCCCTACAGGTAGATTGACGATTCTTAAATCTTATTTCCACTGGCCCCACTACGTCATATTCTTCAATACTACCATTTGCCATTTGTGCCTTACGGTTTTCTATAATCGGAAACTGCAATTGCTCCTAAATTGTTTCATTTATGGCAAGCATATAAGCTCCGGAATCAACGAGCATATTTACGTTCATTTGTCGTATTTCATCTTCCCCAATAATATTTCTTTTGGCAAGTATTAAATCTTCGCCATTGATCAAAGTTATTTCAGCATATACCAGTCTCATAGAATTATTTTTATCACAACTCCGCTAAAGCTACGAAGTACAAGTAAAGATACAAATTTATGTATCAGTCACAAAAAGCAAACGGGCTTCTGTATTCAGAAGCCCGCTTTTTTATATTATTGTTTAAATTTTATTGAGGTCTTAATACCTGGTCTATTTTATGAATTGTACCATTTACATAAAACTGATCGCTGGTGCCATTCGGATCGGGTGTTGGGTTGATAAAAATATTTGAAGCTGTAGCATTGGCAATACCTTTTACCGTTGCAGCAGTAACAAATGGACCTGTAAAAGTACACATAAGGCTAACACCAGGATGCGTTGGTATAGCACTGTTTAACAAAGTTGGATACGATGTTGCGGTAGTTGGAAAGTTGTTCAAAAAAGCCCTGCTTCCCAGGAAATGATAAACCACTAATCCTTTTACTGTTGTGGGTGTAAGTACAGAAGCCAATGCAGGGTTGGTAAATACACCAGGTGTTGAGGCAAGCCCTGCTGCAATTACAGCAGCAATTGGAGGTGGTACTCCCTGTGCAATTAAAGCCTGTGTTATTTGAGCAGTAAGAAGTTGTTGAAAAGCAAGATTAGTTGGTGCAAATACAGTAATATTAGGCCCGAAATTACTTAAAACCCAAACCAGGCTTGCCGAAGTAGTTGGGGCAACACCACTATCTGCACGCTGAATAGCTGCTGCTAAGTAAGTCATATCTGCATCTGCAAAGATTCTTTGAGCCAAAACCCTTTGTGGTGGTGCAGGCATTGCAGCAGCCGTATGAATTACACCGTTGGCTGCAGCTAAATTTACCGATACAAGCGGAATATTATTTACCCAGTTGCCATTACGGGTACTGGGGAAAGTTAATAACCTTACCAATGGATTAAAGCCAGGTGTACCTGTTGTTGGATTTAAATGGGTTGGATAAAACCAATTTGGAAAAGTGTTGGGAATACTGGCAGTTGTTATTTTCTGCGGCATCATGTTAAAGCTAACTAAACTTGCTGCAGTGGTAGCAGGTACAAATGCAGTAATAAATCCGGAATAAACCGCATCGGGCTGACCAGGAGGAGCACCAATGGCAACCAGAAACTGCCTCATAGCTGCATTATTGGGCACAAACATGGTAAATGTAGTAGCCTTGTTATTTATCACTGCTAACATCCCACCTTTTACAATCAGCCTGTAGTATAAGCTATCATCAGGAATTGTTGCAATGGTTTCGCCCAAAGCCAGGCCGGTTGGTGCAACAACTGCAGGTGCTGCAAATTGCTCCAGGTCTTTATTACAGGAAGATAATATAATCATCATTGCTGAAATGGCCAGCAAAAAATGAATCTTTAATCTTTTGGTTATATATTTCATAATTAAAATTTTATTTTTTAGTTTTTGTGATACGATATACGTTATAACGAATTAATAAATATTATAACCAAAACTTACGTAATACAAACCGCCGATCTGCGAATTACCAATTGCATTGTAATAATACTGGTTCAGCAAATTGGTAGCACCCAGTTTAATTACAGATTTATTTGCTTTAGGCAGTTTTAAACTTACCTGTGCATCTAATGTATGTACTACAGGTAAATTGCCGGTTGCAAAATCGCCCTGGTACAGGAAAGCACCCTGATAACGGTATGCAATATTAAATCCTAAATTTTTGCCCGGTCCAAAACCAGAATTACCCACAGAAACATTACCCTTGTATTTAGGAGCATTAAAATAAGCTACAAAATTTGAAGGCACATCTTTCAGTATATCTGAAGATATATTTGCAGCAAGCGTAAAGTTCAATGGTAACCTGTAATCAATACTTAAACCAAAGCCGTATGTTTTAACTTTATCAGTAGAGTTTACAGGAATTGAAAGCCTTCTGCCGTTCAATGTATCACCCACAACAATGGCAGCGCCGCTTGCCTGAACGGTAACTTTTCTGCCTAAGAAATCTTTATAAGTGCCATAATATCCATAAACATCCACTAACAATTTACCCTGCAACATTAACCCTTTATACCCTGCTTCAAAAGAAGATAAAGATTCGGGTTTAAGGTCGGCAGGAGTAAAGGCTACT
Source organism: Chitinophagaceae bacterium (assembly GCA_031417255.1). GTDB lineage: Bacteria > Bacteroidota > Bacteroidia > Chitinophagales > Chitinophagaceae > Ferruginibacter. Next base: position 3,382 of record JANOVD010000596.1, on the reverse strand, counting down.
ATATTCCCTTTCCTTAACGCATCAAAATCATAAGGTTGTTTGGCAGCAAAATTATAGAACTCCCTGAAACCCGGATCACCACCTATTAAAAACACGTTGCTTCCTATTCCCAGGTTTATATATTGTTGCTGGTTTGATGGGAAACGGTAAGCTGTTTGATATGAGATACGGAAGTTATTATTATCCTTTATTTTTATCAATGCCGTTGCCCTTGGGGTTACCCTGCCTTTAAAATTCTCATTCTTGTCATAACGCCCCGAAACAGTTAAATGTAAACGGTTCATAAATTTACGGCTGGCCTGTAAATAAGCACCATACTCCGAAATCTTTATAGCACCTGTTGAATCAGCAAACAATGTTCCTTCTGAGTTTAAAACATATTGTTTGTAACTGCCGCCAATTAATAAATCAACCCATTTACCGGTTAAATGAGTCAGGTTATAATTACCCTCCATGCTATATAAATCAGATTTATCAAGCAATAATGCACCACCAGTTTTAATGGGTTTTTTACGTATTGAATCATAAGAATTTCTGAATTGGGCACTGTTTGATGATGGGCGGTTTACATCTACAGTTGCCCGTGCGGTGGTATGTGCATCTGCATCTGAAGCCCCGGCTAACCTGGCTGCTAAATAGGTTTGAGAATATTGAGAAAACCAGCCTGTTGCACCACCACTTGGTCTCCAGCTTTCATTAAATAACCTCGTTGCAACAGTTGTATTGTATGATTCACCGGCATTTTCCTGTGTGGTGTATGCCCTTAAAGACCAATACCTGTTAATCAATTCAAGTTTGTACTGGCCCATTTTAAAATCTTTAAAAGAATACCTTTCGCTACCGGTATAAACCGTATTACCTGTTCCCCAATAAGCGGCTAAAACAGCTTCGGTATGTGGAGTTACTTTATAATGTAAAGAACCACCCAATTTAAAGTTTACCGTATTTGGATTGGTTACTTCTTTTTCGGTATATCCGGTACGGGATACATTGATAGGTGCACCACCATTTAAAGTATCAATAAAGTTTTTTAAGAACGGAGCTGCAGTAGCGCCAATTGCATTTAAAACGGCACTTCTGATCTCAGCAGTAGTTTCATCGCCATAAACATTTATGCCATCATAGTTAGGGTCAGATGCCCTGTTGCCGGCTTTTACACTGCCGCCTGTTGCAGCTCTGGCATAATTACGGTAATCCCTGCCCTGCCAGTCTTTTGCCTGAATTAATTCGGCATTTATTTTAAAAGCAAATTTATTGGAAACTTTTTTGCCCCATCGCATATTCCAGTTATGATAAGGTGAAGCGGCACGCTGACTGGTACTGCCAACATGCATAAGCCCTGCTTTAATCAAAACCGAAAGGCCCTGGTATTTAAATGGATTCTTACTGGTCATTAATAAAGTACCGTTCATACCACCTGCACCATATAATGCTGATGAAGCGCCTGATAATAGCTCTATATTATCAACATCCAGTTCGCTTAAACCGATAATGGCGCCAACAGAAAAATTAAGGCCGGGCGCCTGGTTATCCATTCCGTCAACCAATTGATTAAAGCGGGTATTACCGCTACCGTTAAAACCCCTGGTAGTAGGTGTTCTGAAAGTGAGTGAGGAGGTTGTTACATCAACACCTTTTAAGGTTGATACCACATCATAATAATTTGCAACCGGTGCATTACGGATATTAGCCGCACTGATCCTTTCGATTGATACCGGCGATTCCATGATCTTTTGGGGAACCCTGCTTGCCGCAACAACTACTTCCTGTCCTAAAATGTTTGTAGGTTTAAATTCAACCTGCACTTTTTCTGCGGCGCTGGAAACAGTTACTTCCTGTAATTCATAACCTACAGATGAAATTAAAAGGGTAACCGGCAATTTCTTTACGGTTAACCTGAAATTTCCCTTATCGTCGCTAAAGGTTCCTATGTCTTCTCCTTTAACAATAACCGAAACAGCACCAGAACCTTCTTTAGTACTGCTGTTTCTAACATTGCCGTTAATAGTTACACTTTGTGCCATGGCTCCAATCGTAATGATATTAGCCAATAAAAATGTAACCAAAAAGCTTGTAACTTTTCTCATATCGCGTTTTTTGGTTTTAAATATAAAGCAAATTAAGCATTGTTATTTCTACCTGAAAAATTTATTTTGCCCGCCTGTTAACAATTTGTTCAGGGTAATTGAATTGTTTTAATCCTGTTGATGGTAATTTAGCAAAATGAATTCGTTCAAATTTAAGCAACAAACCGGTTTTTACAAAGGCAAAGTAAGAGATGTTTATTCAATTTCCAACAAATATTTGATAATGATTGCCAGTAACAGGATTTCGGCCTTCGATGTTATCCTGCCCCGCCCAATCCCTTTTAAAGGACAGGTTTTAAACCAGATTGCTGCATATATGCTGAATGCGACCAAAGATATTTGTCCCAATTGGCTGATATCCGCACCTGCACCAAATGTTAGCATTGGTAAAAAATGCGAACCCTTTAAAATAGAAATGGTAGTAAGGGGTAATTTAACAGGCCATGCCTGGCGAACTTATTCTGGAGGGAATTATTCTTTATGCGGAGTTACCATGCCAGAGGGTATGAAGGAAAATGATTTTTTTCCAACACCCATCATAACTCCCAGTACCAAGGCTGATGCAGGGCATGATGAAGATATATCAGCACAGGAAATCATTGATAAAAAACTGGCAACCGAAGCCGAATGGAAAACACTGAGCAATTATGCCCTGCAATTATTTGCCAGGGGAAAAGAGATTGCGGCCAGGCAGGGGCTGATTCTGGTGGATACAAAATATGAGTTTGGTAAAATTGGCGACGAGATCATTTTAATAGATGAAATTCATACCCCCGATTCATCCCGTTTTTTTTATGCTGATGGTCCCGATACCTGCCCGACTGTGTCATTCAGGCGGGGCTATCGGGATGAAGAAAGACAGCAAAAAGGCGTCCCGATACCTGCCCGACTGTGTCATTCAGGCGGGGCTATCGGGAGACCGAAACAACTAAGTAAAGAGTTTGTAAGGGAATGGCTTATTGAAAATAATTTTATGGGAAAGGAAGGGCAAACCGTGCCGGAGATGAGTGATGAGTGGATTGAAACCATCTCGAACAGATATATAGAACTGTATGAAAAAATTATTGGACTCAAATTTGTACCTGTGGAATTGAGTGATGATGAAACGGAGAAAAGAATACTGGATGAACTAAAAAAGATTGATCCGGTATAAAATTTGTTCCGCATTTAAAACCTTAAATACTACCTATATATGACAGCTCGCCTTAAACAGGTTTTGCTATTATTCATTTTAATTCAAACTAATTTACAGTTAACTGCACAAACTAATGTAAACATTAAAAGAATTAATACCC
>JANOVD010000595.1:0-5763 GCA_031417255.1 Chitinophagaceae bacterium | reverse complement strand
CAGGGCATACCGTACTGTTAAATTATTTTTAAGCAGCAGAAAATAGTAACAGCATGTTATTTTTTGCCGCTGCAGGTATTCAATTTATTCGTAAGTCTCCTTTTGATAATTTGAATCTTTAAGTTGCAGATTCCTATCTTTGGATATGCCGCCGGAAAAAATAAAAACTTCCATTTGTATTGTTGGTGCAGGGCCCGCCGGCGCCACAGCCAGTATATTTTTATGTAAAATGGGCATTGCTCATGTAATTGTTGATGCTGCCGGATTTCCAAGGGATAAAATTTGCGGCGATGGATTGGACCTGAACGCCATCAGGGTTTTAAATCATATTGACCCGGCCATTATTGAAAACGAGCTGCCCGGTAATAAAAACAATTTTACGGTATCAAAAGGTTTCCGTTTCATTTTACAAAACGGCAGGCGGGTTGATATCATGCGCAAAACCAATGGCAACGTTGCTGCCATGCAGCCCATGTTCTTTGTAAGTAAACGAAGCGATTTTGATGACCTTTTGGTTAATAAGATCGACCGTAATATTGCCGATGTAAGATTAGCCACCCGTATTGAAAATATAAGAAGGGATGGTAAGCTTTGGAAACTGGAAGGCAAAAGTCCTGCAGGCAAAATTGAAATTGAAACTGATCTTTTGATTGGTGCAGATGGTGATCATTCACTTGTGCTGAAACAACTGGGAGAGCGAAAGATTGACCGTGATAATTATGCCGGGGCTGTGCGGCAATATTGGAGCGGCGTAGAAGGTTTGCATCCCGATAACCTGCTGGAAGTGTACTTTCCTAAAAGCCTCCCTTTATCTTATTTCTGGATTTTTCCATTGCCCGGCGGCAAAACAAATGTTGGGTATGGTATGGCCAGTAATTATATTGCCAAACATAATATTAATGTAAGAAAAGAATTTGAAGAGCTGATAAAAACCGATCCTGTGCTTATTAACCGTTTTAAAAATGCCCAACCATTGGAAACTGTAAAAGGCTGGGGTATTCCTATGTCGGGCAGCAGGCGCAAGGTTAATGGCGATGGCTGGTTACTGCTGGGCGATGCGGCTTCCATGGTTTGTCCCACATCCGGCGAAGGTATCGGTTCGGGAATGATATCCGCATACGTTGCTGCAAAATTTATACAACGTGCTGTACAGCAAAACGATTTCAGCGAAAAAATGTTTACCAACTTCTACCGAGAAATTCATAAGCGCCTGGCCACAGAAGAAAAGGTATATCGCTTTGTAAATTTTATACCGCCCCGTGTATTTTCTTTTGGTATTAATATGGTTTTAAGTACCTGGTTTTTTAAATACTGGCTTTCAAATAAAGCCATGCAAAAATGGGTAAACACGGCTTACAACAAAGAGATAGAGGTGAACTTAAATTAAATCATAAGCCTGTATTTCGGGTTTGATCACAGGATTTTTTTTAAGACCCTGCCATTCCATACGATGAATGTACATGCTTATGCCAGATTTTAAAAACCTCTTATGTTCCTGTCCGACCTGTCCTGGCAGTGCCGATCATTTCGGTATTACTTTGGGTGTTTATACCAAAGGGAGCGATTCACAAAAAGCAAAAAAGTTAAAGCCCGGGCTTAATACAAATCATATACAGCAGTACAATTTCACCAGCAATTGAAAAAACTGAGAATTTAATTATCTTTAGGGTTGTACTAATTAAAAGCCTCATGAAAATACATCATGAAAAACATTAAAAACTTTACCGCCATCATAGAAAAGGAAGATAAAGGATATGTAGCATTGTGCCCCGAATTAGATATTGCCAGCCAGGGAGATACTGTAGAAGAAGCCAAAGCAAACCTGCATGAGGCCATAGAATTGTTTTTTGATCATGCATCTAATACTGAAATTGAAAACAGTCTTAAAGCCGATATTTTCATCACGAATATGCAAATAGAAGTAGAACAGGCTTAAAATACTTTCAGGCAAAGAAGTTTGCAGGATACTTTCTGCAAACGGATTTATTCAGGTTCGTCAAAAAGGAAGTCATATTATTATGCAAAAAATTTCCAACAACAGTACTATCACAGTACCTGTGCCAAATCATCCCGAAATCAGAATTGGCACTTTACAATCAATCATCAGGCAGTCCGGAATTTCAAAAGAACAATTTGAGAGGAATTAGAATCATGTTACAATATTGATTGGTCTCCTCACTTGCCCTCTGTTCCCCTACATTTCTTTTTTTTAATCCTCAACAAAGCGTTAAATTTAGTTCACATATCTTTTTTATGGAGTTACCTAACAACAACGGGCGCAGGGATTTTTTAAAAAAATCAACAACGCTTGCTGCGCTGGCCCTTGCAGCACCGGCTCTTGCAAAAGCTGCCGAACATGAAGAAAGCATAACAGATCTGTTTGAAAAAATACCGCTGCAACTGCATGTAAATGGCGTGGCGCATCAATTATCAGTAGAGCCCAGGGTTACGCTGCTCGATCTGCTGCGGGAACAGTTACAACTTACCGGAACCAAAAAAGGCTGCGACCATGGCCAATGCGGTGCCTGCACGGTACATGTTAATGGAAAAGCTGTTAACTCCTGTTTATCATTGGCTGTTATGAATCATGGAAAAAAAATAACTACCATTGAAGGCATAGCCAATGGCGATAAACTGCATCCCATGCAGGAAGCATTTATCAAACATGATGGTTTTCAATGCGGCTACTGCACACCGGGGCAGATCATGTCGGCCATTGCATGTATAAAAGAAGGGCATGCCGACACCGCAGCAGAAATAAGAGAATGCATGAGTGGTAATATCTGCCGCTGCGGCGCTTATCCCAATATTGTTGATGCCATTATGGAAGTAAAAAAAGGAGGACAGCCATTATGATAAACTTTGACTACATAAGAACCTCCACAACAAAAGCGGCTGTTGATGCAAAAACAAAAAATGCATCTTCACAATTTATTGCTGGCGGCACCAACCTTGTTGACCTGATGAAAAAAGGGGTAACGGCGCCGGAGAGCCTGATTGATATAAATGGTTTACCGCTAAACCAAATAACTGCTGATGCAAAAGGAATATTGATTGGCGCTTTGGCATTGAACAGTGAAGTGGCAGAGCATCCAGTAATCAAAACAAAATATCCATTACTTGCCCAGGCACTAAATGCAGGCGCTTCTGCCCAATTAAGAAATATGGCTACCGTTGGCGGCAATATGATGCAGCGCACCCGCTGCTCTTATTTCTATGATACAACCATGCCCTGCAACAAACGCCAGCCCGGCAGCGGTTGTGGCGCATTAAAAGGTTATAACCGCATGCATGCTGTATTTGGCACATCCGAAAAATGCATTGCCGTGCATCCCAGCGATATGTGTGTGGCATTGGCGGCGCTGGATGCAACTGTACATATTACCGGGCCAAAGGGCGACAGAAAAATATTATTCACAGATTTTCACCGCCTGCCCGGTGATACACCTGAGCTTGATAATAATTTACAAAAAGGCGAACTTATTACAGGTGTTCATATTCCAGCCACTGCATTTAATAAAAATCATTACCTCAAAATAAGAGACAGGGCCAGTTATGCTTTTGCACTTGTATCGGTAGCTGTTGCTTTGCAAACAAACGGCAACACTATTAAAAATGCAAGACTGGCCATGGGTGGGGTTGCTCACAAACCCTGGCGGTTGGTTAAGGCAGAAGAATGGCTGACCGGCAAACAACTTTCGAAAGAAACATTTGCTACTGCAGCAACTATGGCCATGGAAGGCGCCGTTACATTCGGTCACAACGATTTTAAAATTAAAATGGGTAAGGCTGCCGTAACAGAAGCATTACAGCAGGCTGCTTTATAAATTTCATCATACTGTTTATTAATACTGCTACAATGGATAAAAATATTTTAATTACCGAAAACTTTCTTGATGATGAACGGGTAGATGGTATTGATAAAGTTACCGGCAAAGCAACATTTACTGCTGAGCATCAACTGGCCAATATGGCTTATGCCGTTTTTGTTTGCAGCACCATTGCCAAAGGCGCCATTAAAAACATGTTGCTGTTTGAGGCGAAAAATGCACCCGGAGTTTTGGATATTATTTATTACGGCAATTGTCCTGCTGTGCCGGGTTATACACCTTTTGCCAAAGACCCCAATAAAAAAGGTTACGAATGGCGAGGATTAAAACCCTTCAATAATAACCTGGTATATAGTAACGGGCAGCCTATTGCCATGGTAATTGCCGATACATTGGAAAGAGCCGTACATGCAGCATCACTTGTAAAGGCAGAATACATAAAAGATGAATTTGATACCGATTTTGAACAATCGAAACTGGATGATAAAAAATTAAAAAAGATAGGCGAATATAAACGTGGCGATGCAGATGTTTATAAAACTGCAGAGATAAATGTAGAGGCCGAATACATCGTACCTATTGAAACACATAACCCAATGGAACTGCATGCCAGCATTGCCGTGTGGGATGGTGATGATAAATTAACTGTGTATGATAAATCGCAGGGCCCAAAAAATGTACAAAGAGACCTTGCCAATAATTTTGGACTGGATGAAAAGAATGTACGTGTTGTTACTGAATATGTAGGCGGAGCTTTTGGAAGTGCATTACGTAGCTGGCCGCATGTACCAGCTGCCTGTATTGCTGCTAAAAAATTAAAACGTCCTGTAAAACTGGTGCTTACCCGTGAGCAGATGTTTACCACGGTTGGTTACAGGCCCTTTGCCTGGCAAAAGATCGGTATCAGCGCCGATACAAACGGAAAACTCACCGGCATCACCCATCATGCCATCAGCAATTCATCGAGGTACGAAGATTTTACGGAAGGCATTGTAAACGTTTCTCAATTTTTATATGCTTGTCCAAATGTAAATACCGGTTATAAAATATTGCCGCTGGATATGAATACACCAACCTGGATGCGTGGCCCCGGCCCGGCTACGGGTTGCTTTGCACTGGAATCGGCATTGGATGAATTATCTTATAAATTAAAAATTGACCCCATTGAATTACGCTTAATTAATCATGCAGATATTCACCCGGTAAGTAAACTTCCATGGACAACTAAATTCCTGAAAGAATGTTATGCACTTGGCAAAGAAAAAATTGGCTGGCATAACAGGCCCGCCACTCCAGCTACACTTTTAGAAAATGGAATGCTCACCGGCTATGGTATGGCTGGTGGCGTGTTTGGTGCCGGCAGAGGACAGGCATCGGCAAAAGGTATTTTAAAAGCTGATGGCACACTAACTTTGCAAAGTGCAGTAAGTGATATGGGGCCGGGCACTTCTACTGCCATGGTAAACATCGGTTCCCAACTGATGGGGCTGGCCGCAAATAAAGTATTTTTTGAATTAGGCGATACTGATCTTCCCCAGGGGCCAACACAGGGTGGTTCGGGTTCTACCGCTGCTATTGGTACCGCTATCATTGTTGTTTGCGATGCACTTAAACAAACATTAAAGGAATTAGCCATTGCCACTGTTCCGGCATTTGCAGCATTAAAACCCGAAGATGTAAAATATGAAAACGGAATGCTCTCATCTATTAATAATGCATCGGTAAATATTTCCTACACCGATCTGCTTAAGCAGGCAAAAAAACCACTGATAGAAGTTGTAAAAGATTCTGCAAGAGCAACTGCAGAAGCACAGAAATATGCCATGAATTCTTTCTCGGTGCATTTTGTAAAACTGCAGGTGCATCCTGTTACCGGTGTCATCCATTTAAAACATATTGTTTCCACAGCCGATGCAGGAAAAATAATTGCTTA
>JANOVD010000594.1:0-10074 GCA_031417255.1 Chitinophagaceae bacterium | reverse complement strand
GGTTATAAAGCATCGGCCCAGGGAAACCTGCTGGATATGGCTTTGGGGTATTCTCACAACATTGTTTTTTAAATTCCTAAAGAATTATCTGTTGTTACTTCACAGGAAAAAGGACAAAACCCGATGATCAGTTTCGAGAGTATCGACAAACAATTGATAGGACAGGTTTGTGCAAAGATCAGAAGCTTACGTAAGCCTGAACCATACAAGGGTAAGGGTGTTAAGTTTGCAGGCGAGGTGTTGAGAAGAAAAGCAGGTAAATCGGCTGGTAAATAAAACGTTAATCCGTTAATTCGTTAATCCGTATAAACGTATTGCGAATCAGAACCACGGATTAACTAATTAACAAATTAACGGATTAACAATAACGCTCTGGCAGAATCAGAGTAATAAAATAAAGATCATGAATTCAAAAAGCAGTGCAAGAGTAAAAATTAAATACCGCATCCGTAAAAAGATAAGCGGTGTAGCAGCAAAACCAAGATTAAGTGTTTTTAGAAGCAACAGTGATATTTATGCTCAGTTAATTGATGACAACAATGGCGTAACATTAGCCGCTGCTTCATCAAAACAAAAAGATATTCAGGCACAAAAAGCACCAAAAATTGAAAAAAGTAAATTAGTAGGTGCAGCTATTGCCATAAAAGCAAAAGAACTTGGCATATCAACAGTTGTTTTTGACCGTGGTGGTTATATCTATCATGGCCGTGTAAAAGCAGTTGCCGAAGGCGCAAGAGAAGGCGGCCTGGTATTTTAATTTAAAACTTACTAATAAGAAAAATAGATGTCAAATTTAATTGTAAATAAAATAAAAGCGGGCGACCTGGAATTGAAAGACAAGGTTGTTGCGATTAATCGTGTAGTTAAAACAACAAAGGGTGGTCGTGCCTTTAGTTTTTCTGCATTGGTTGTAGTGGGTAACGAAGCCGGTATTGTTGGCCATGGTATGGGCAAAGCCAAAGAAGTACAGGAAGCTATCACCAAAGGTATTGAAGATGCAAAAAAGAATTTGATAAAAGTTCCAATTATGCATGGTACCATACCTCACGAACAGTTGAGTAAGGAAGGAGCAGCAAAAGTGTTTATTAAACCGGCAGCCCATGGTACCGGTGTAATTGCCGGAGGCAGTATGAGAGCAGTTTTAGAAGCAGCAGGTATTACCGATGTGTTGGCAAAAAATCTTGGATCTGCTAATCCTACCAATGTGGTAAAAGCAACTTTTAAAGCACTGGCCACATTACGTGAACCCATTGCAGTTGCAAAAACACGTGGCATTTCTTTAAAGAAAGTATTTAACGGATAAAAATAAAAGTAGCAGGTAGAAAGAAGCAGGTAGCAAGATGATAAAGTTTGCATTTCCTGATACTTGATACCTGGTACCTGATACTAAATAATATGAAAAAGATAAAAGTAACACAGGTTAAAAGTGTAATTGACCGCTCGGAGCGCCAGAAAAGAACAATGATAGCTTTAGGCCTGAAGAAAATGAATGCATCTGTTGAAGTAGAAGCTACTCCACAGATATTAGGTATGGTTACAAAAGTAAACCACCTGGTAAAGGTTGAAGAACTGGGATAAAAAGTTAATCCGTATAAACGTATTGCGAATTATGGAACACACGGATTAACCAATTAACAAATTAACGGATTAACCAAAAACAAGCGAGGGGTGATTCCCCGTAAGTACAAAATCAAAAAATAAAATGAAACTACACACACTTAAGCCTGCAAAAGGCGCAACACACAAAGAAAAAAGAATTGGCCGTGGTGAGGCAAGTGGTAAAGGTGGTACATCTACCAAAGGTAATAAAGGCGGACAAAGCCGTGCAGGTTACAAAAGCAAAATGGCACATGAAGGCGGACAGATGCCGATACAGCGCCGTATCCCTAAGCGTGGTTTTAAAAACAACAACCGTATTGAGTTTAAAGTATTAAACCTTGGGCAAATTGATACCCTTGCAGAAAAATACAGCATTACAGAATTCAACCTGCAGAATTTATACATCAACGGTTTAATAAGCCAGTTTGATAGTGTAAAGATTTTGGGTAACGGCGAGCTGAAAGGCAATTTTACTTTTAAAGTGAATGCAGCCAGTGAAAAAGCAAAAGCAGCAATTGAAGCAGCCGGAGGTTCTATCGAGATAATAAAATAATTTCACGATATTTGCCCGGTCCGCCGCGGCGGATTTTTTTTAATTTAGCGCTAAACAATTAAATCGTTTAAATTCTGTGAAGAAATTCATTACAACACTTAAGAATATCTGGAGCATTGAAGAGCTTCGCAATAAGATAACGTTTACATTGATACTGGTCTTTATCTATCGTATTGGTTCTTTTATTGTATTACCCGGTATCGATCCCAATAAATTGACTACCCTTACGGATAGTACTCAATCCGGTATGCTTGGTTTACTGGATACTTTTGTAGGAGGCGCTTTTTCCAAAGCATCCATTTTTGCATTGGGCATCATGCCCTACATTTCGGCTTCTATCTTTATGCAGTTGATGACCATCCTGGTTCCGCAAATGGCAAAAATTCAGAAAGAAGGCGAAAGCGGTAGAAAGAAAATTAACCAGTGGACCCGTTACCTCACAGTTATTGTAACTGCATTTCAGGCAGCAGCTTATATCGGGTATTTAAAAAGCCTGGGAGATGCTGTCATCCCTGCATTCAGCAGTTATTTCTGGATATCTACAGTTGTTATTCTTACAGTAGGTACATTGTTTGTAATGTGGCTTGGCGAAAAAATTACTGATAAAGGATTGGGTAATGGTACTTCCATCATCATCATGATCGGTATCCTTGCACAATTGCCACAATCATTTGGACAGGAGTGGGCTGCAAGAATGACAAGGGGCGCAGGTGGCATCCTGATCATTTTAATTGAGATATTATTGCTTCTTGCAGTTATACTTGGTGTTATTCTTTTGGTACAGGGTACCCGTAAAGTGCCTGTTAATTATGCTAAGCAAATTGTAGGCAACCGACAGTTTGGTGGTGCAAGAAATTTTCTGCCGTTAAAAGTGAATGCATCGGGTGTAATGCCAATCATCTTTGCACAAGCAATACTTTTTTTACCTACATTATTTTCGGCAGGCGGTACTGCAAGCTGGACACAATATTTTACCGATCATACCAAGATTGGATATATGATCATTTATTCAGTAGCCGTTATTGCATTTACATTCCTGTACACAGCTTTGATATTTAATCCCAAGCAAATGGCCGATGAATTAAAACGCAATAATGGTTTTATACCGGGTGTTAAACCGGGCCAGCCAACTGCCGATTATATTGGTACCATCATGGACAGGATAACTTTACCCGGTGCTGTTTTACTTGCATTTGTGGGTATTCTTCCGGGAATTATTCAATTAATATTTGGTATGCAACAGGGCTTTGCAACTTTCTTTGGTGGCACATCGCTGTTAATTATGGTTGCTGTTATTTTAGATACTTTGCAACAGATAGAAACACAGTTATTAATGCGCCAGTACGATGGGCTGATGAGCAGCGGCAGGATACAGGGAAGGCAACAGGTTGCTGCAGGAATATAAGGCCCCCTCTCCGCAGGATGCTGTGCATAAATCTCCTCCACCTCCCGATAGATATCGGGATGACGGAGAGACTTGAAAGAGTATAAATATTTGAAATCCCTGACAGAAATAGTCGGGGTTTGTTTTTTTAAAAAATCGAACTTATAAATTTTCTGCCGGTAGGTAGAACAGAAAATGATCCATTATAAAAGCAAGGCTGAGATTGAACTGATGAGAGCAAACAGTTTATTGGTATGCGATGCCCTTGCCATAGTAGCTGTTGCTATAAAGCCGGGTGTTACCACTTTGCAGCTTGATAAAATTGCTGAAGAATTCATAAAAGATAATAATGCATCAGCTTCTTTTAAAGGTTATAAAGGTTTTCCATTTACCTGTTGTATTTCTGTAAATGATGCCGTAGTGCATGGTTTTCCAACCAATAAAGAATTGGTAAGCGGGGATGTTGTGTCGGTTGATACAGGGGTTTTTAAAAACGGTTTTCATGGCGACAGTGCCTATACTTTTGGCGTGGGTGAAATAACTGAAGAGATCAAACAATTAATGCGGGTTACAAAAGCATCATTATATAAGGGAATAGAAAAAGCTACAATTGGCAACCGGGTTGGTGATATTGCTTATGCCATTCAAAATTATACTGAAAGAGAGCATGGTTATGGTGTAGTAAGAGACCTGGTGGGGCATGGCCTTGGCCGCAGCCTGCACGAAGAACCACAGGTGCCTAACTTTGGCAAAAGAGGAACCGGTGCCAAGCTGAGAGAGGGTTTGGTGATTGCGATAGAACCCATGATAAACATGGGCACCAAAGATGTTTATCATGATAAAGACGGCTGGACGATACGCACAGCAGATGGAAAACCCTCAGCACATTACGAACATGATGTTTGTATTCAAAAAGGTAAGGCCGATATTTTATCTTCATTTACAGCAATAGAAGCTGCAGAAAAAGCAAACTCTGAACTTTGTTCAGATTATTGAAATCATGTAAGACACAAGCTTCAAGCAACAAGGGGGCAAATTTTTATAGCTTGCTTCTCCCTTGTAGCTAATAACTTGCAGCTAATATCGGTATATGAATAAAAAACGTTTGATCGTAATTGGCGGTGGTGCAGCAGGTTTTTTTTGTGCTGTAAATGCAGCCAGGTTAAACCCGTCATTGCAGGTAATCATCCTCGAAAAATCAAATAAATTATTAAGCAAGGTAAAAGTAAGTGGCGGAGGCCGCTGCAATGTAACACATGCCTGTTACAGCATTGCCGATATGATAAAAAAATATCCCCGTGGCGCTTCTTTTTTGAAAAAGGCTTTTCATCATTTTTTTACAACCGATACCATTGCCTGGTTTAAAGAAAGAGGAGTGCTTTTAAAAACAGAAGCCGATGGAAGGATTTTTCCGGTAACAGATTCTTCTCAAACCATTATTGACAGTTTGCTGAAAGAAGCAAACAAATACGGTATTGAAATAAGGATGAATAAAGAAGTGAAAGGAATATATAAGCAAGAGGAAAAATGGAATCTGCTTATGAAAGACGATACGGTTTTACAGACAGATTTTATTTGTGTTGCCAGCGGAGGTTACCCAAAAATGTTACAGTACGATTGGTTAAAAAAATTGGAACACAGTATTGAAGAACCGGTTCCCTCACTGTTTACATTTAACCTGCCTACCGGACAGGCAGGCATGTCCGGCAACGGAGTAACCGCGTTAATGGGTGTTAGTGTTGAACATGTAACTGTAAAAATTGTTGGCTCAAAATTAGCCGAAGAAGGCCCTTTGTTAATCACACATTGGGGAATGAGTGGCCCGGCAATATTAAAACTCTCTGCCTGGGGGGCAAGAGAACTGGCAATTTGCAACTGGCAATTTGCAATAATAGTTAACTGGATACCGGATTTTAATGAAAACAGTTTGCGTGAAAAACTGCAACAGTTAAGGTTTCAACTGGCGACTCAAAAAATGATCAACCGCAATCCATTTGGTTTACCAAACCGGTTGTGGGAATATCTTTTAAAACAATCCGCAATACATGTAGATATGCGTTGGGCCGATCTTCCTGCCAGGGAACAAAATAAACTCATCAAAAATTTATGTGCAAATGAATATGCAGTAAAAGGTAAAACAACATTTAAAGAAGAGTTTGTTACTGCCGGGGGTGTTGAATTAAATGAGATTGACTTTAATACCATGCAAAGCAAAAAACTACCGGGTTTATTTTTTGCAGGCGAAATAATAAATGTAGATGGTATTACCGGAGGATATAATTTTCAAAATGCATGGACTACCGGATGGATTGCGGCGAAAGGAATTGCGGGGATGCTGTAAGGCAGTTTAATTGTTGAAAGTTGTTTAAGGGTTTAAAGTTGTTTAAGGATTTAAAGTTGTTGAAGGTTGTTTAAAGATCGAAAGTCTCTTTCAATAACCTTCAACAATATTCATCAACTTTAAACCTTTAAACCCTACAGCTTTCACAAATTCTTCACTACTCTATTTCTTTACCAACTCCATTTCAATTACTTTTGTCTTTACTAAAAGGCATGAAAAAAATTGACCGCTACATACTGACAAAATATCTGACCACATTTTTCTTTTGTTTGTTATTACTTACAGCAATTGTTGTAATTGTTGACGTAAGCGAAAAAACAGACAATTTCGTAAAATCAAAATTATCAGCATCGCAAATCATTACCGATTATTATTTTGGATTTATTCCACGCATTGATGCCATGCTTTTTCCGCTGTTTGTTTTTATTGCAGTAATTTTTTTTACCAGTAAAATGGCCGGCAGGTCGGAGATTGTTGCCATCCTCAGCAGTGGTGTAAGTTTTCGCAGGTTTTTGCTTCCCTATGTTGTGGGTGGTATTTTATTAACAGCATTGCTGTGGGTGGGGTATCAGTATATAGTTCCAAAAGCAAATCTTAAATGGGCCAAATTTGAAGCAAAATATATTCAGGGGCCAATAAAACCCGAAAGTAATAACACCAACATAAAATACAGATTATATTTTAAAACAGATTCCAATACTTATGTTGGTATCAACAGGTATGATACGATTGAAAAATCGGGTAATGGATTTTTTATTCAGCGTTTCGAAAAAAATAAATTGGTTTACAATTTACGTTCCGACCGTTTTAACTGGGACAGCACAGCAGCTAAATGGAAACTGTTTGATGCCACAGAACGCCGGTTCGACAGTATTTCGGAACGTGTCACCCGGTCAACTGAGATGCTGATCAGTTATAATTTTAAACCACGAGACCTGCGAAAAGATGAATTCCTGAAAGATCAGTTACCAACTCCCGAACTGGATGAATTTATTAAACAGGAAAGATTACGTGGCTCCGAAATGTTGAGCATGTTGCTGGTGGAGCGTTACAACAGAGATGCCATTCCGGTTTCAGTGTTGATATTAACAATCATCGGCGCTGTTTTGGCCTCACGTAAAATACGGGGCGGCAGCGGCTTGCATCTTGCAATTGGTGTAGTTATCAGCATGCTTTATATTCTGTTCAGCCGGTTTTCGCTGGTTTTTGCAACCAAAGGCAGTTTTACACCTTTTCTTGCAGCCTGGACTCCCAATATCATCTTTGGTTTGCTTGCCTTTTACCTGTATAAAAAAGCTCCCAAGTAAAAAAGTTACAGCCTGATTTGTTTAATGCAACTTTCTTCCCAGCGTAAATGCATTAAAATTCATGTTGATTTAGCACACGGATGATACGGGTTGAACGGATGAACACGGATTTTTATCCCGCCAAAGGCGGGATAATTTGGATTATTTCGGCAACCCTGCATCCTGCGAACCTGCCTGACGGCAGGCAGGGCAGTAAAATCCTTCTTTTTTGCGAAGCAAAAAAGAAATCCATGTTCATCCGTCTTATCAGTGTCATCCGTGTGCTTGTATTTATTTTTTTAATGCGTTTGCCCTGACTTTATTCCAAAACTTTTGTTTTAAAGGCATTTGCATCGTAATTTTAAGCCTCCTGAAAAAACAAAATGCTTCATTTTTTTAAAGATGTATTTACTACATAGCAGGAACAAGTTCAAAAAAATAATCAAAAATTTATAATAAATATTTTATGGGCATCATTAAAGACAGGTTTAAGGAACAGGCAGATTTGGTTGCAGTTGATATTAAAACCATGCTGCAGGAACATGGCAATAAAGTTATAGGCGAAGTAACCTTAAGCCAGATATACCAGGGAATGCGTGGCATTACGGCACTTGTAACCGAAACTTCTTTGCTTGATGCACAGGATGGAATTCGTTTTCGTGGATACTCAATTCCTGAGTTAAGGGAAAAACTACCAAAAATACCCGGGGGTACCGAGCCCCTGCCCGAAGGCTTATTTTATTTGATGTTGGTTGGCGCATTACCTACAGAAGAGGATGTTAATCATTTAAGCAGTGTATGGCAACGGCGCAGTCATGTACCCAATCATGTATTTGCAACTATTGAAGCATTGCCGGTAAGCACACACCCTATGACACAGTTTGTGGTTGCCATTATGAGTTTACAAACCGAAAGTCAGTTTGCAAAGCGTTACGCAAAAGGCATGGGTAAAAAAGATTATTGGGAGGCAGTGTTTGATGATACCATGGATCTGATAGCACGCCTGCCACGTATTGCAGCATACATCTATCGGCGTAAATATAAAAACGGCGAACATATTCAACCCAATGGTTTGTTAGACTGGTCGGGCAACTTTGCCCATATGATGGGTTTTGAAGATGAAGGATTTCATGAATTGATGCGTTTGTATATGACCATACATGCCGATCATGAAGGTGGTAATGTTTCGGCACATACTACACACCTTGTTGGCTCGGCATTAAGCGATCCGTATTTATCTTTTGCTGCCGGTATGAACGGCCTTGCGGGACCGTTACATGGCCTTGCAAACCAGGAAGTGATTAAATGGATTTATGAGATGAGGGAAAGTATAGGAACCGATACACCTTCCAAAGAACAAATTGAAGAATACGTTAAAAAAACTTTAAGCGAAGGAAAAGTAGTGCCGGGATATGGCCATGCTGTATTGAGAGAAACTGATCCACGGTTTACGGCGCAAATGGAATTTGGAAAAAAACATATGCCAAACGATCCTTTGGTGCAAACTGTTTGGAATATATATGAAGCAGTGCCACCGGTTTTAGGATCAATTGCAAAAATTAAAAACCCTTGGCCAAATGTTGATGCACATAGTGGTGCCCTGTTGGTACATTACGGAATGGTAGAATATGAATTTTATACTGTGTTATTTGGTGTTTCAAGATCTTTGGGTGTATTGGCAAGCCTTTGCTGGGACAGAGCCCTGGGCTTTGCGCTGGAAAGGCCAAAATCGGTAAGTACCAGGCTTGTAAAATCCTGGCTTGAAGGAAAAGAAGAGATTTGGGGCGATTAAACTACATTGAATTGTTATTTACATTGAAACCGGAAATCAGTTCCGGTTTTTTTTACTAATTTGCGCTTTCAAAAAATTTAAAATGAAAAAAATAATCCTTGTATCCCTGGTTGCATTTTTATACAATAATTGTATGGCACAGGGTTCTAAAACTTCAACTCCTTCTGCATCGGGAAACCAGCATATAAAAGTGTTTCAGCAGGCAGTAAAAAGTGGCGATCTGTCAACCGCAGTTACTGCCTTAAGTTATTATATAAATGATCAGGGGGCAAATTCGGTTTATGAAGATACCCTGGCCATGCTTTATCTGCAACAGAATTCTTTTGTACAATGTTTTTACTGGGCAGATAAGCGTTTAAAAGTAAAACCCGAGGATTTGGGTTTATTGGAAATGAAAGGTATATGCCTGGATAAATTAAATCAGCCAAAAGAAGCAATTGAAGTTTACGAAAAACTGTATTTAAAAACCAAAAGCCCTTATTATGCCTATACATTGATGCAATTACAATACGGCATCAGGCGTTTGGCTGAAAGTTTGGCAACAGCTGTAAGCACTGAAAAACTTCAGTTTAAACCTGAATTTACCGTAAGCTATAATGTAGGCGAACAGGTTGGCAGAACTTATCTGCAGGCCGGCATTTTTAATATTCAGGCTTTGGCCCTGTACGATCTTGATAAAAAAGCTGAAGCTAAATTGTATTTTGAAAAAGCGCTTGCTCTGGATAGTAATTTTGTATTGGCCCGTCAAAACCTGGATGCATTAAAGTCTTTGGAGTCGGGTAAAAATAATGTAAACCCGGGCGGTAATAATACTCCTTCATCACCAGCCAATAAGCAGAATTAAAATTGATTTTGAAGCAAAGGCTGTTGCAAGTATATTTGCAATCCTTTTTGGGGGGTTAGCTCTCCCGATAATTATCGGGAGGCTAGAGCGTCCCGATCCCGATAGTTATCGGGACGGGAATGTTGTCGGAAAAAGTTCTTAAATAAAAATTAATGGGGGGTTAGCTCTCCCGATAATTATCGGGAGGCTAGAGCGTCCCGATCCCGATAGTTATCGGGACGGGAATGTTGTCGGAAAAAGTTCTTAAATAAAAATTAATTGGGGGTTAGATCAGT
>JANOVD010000593.1:0-3039 GCA_031417255.1 Chitinophagaceae bacterium | reverse complement strand
AATTAAAAAACCCCAACTCATTTAAACGAGTTGAGGTTTTTCTTTAAAATTATTTTGTAATCGGCCTAATATCTAATTTCAACTTCAGTGGCGTCGCACTCTTGTACATTATTTATTCTATGCAGCATGAATCAATATTTCAGAGTACTAATAGATAATTTTTAAATTCAGAGCCTAAAAAACTCAATACAAATATCGGGGCTTAAATAAATATGGCAACTACCTACTCTCCCAGTTTTTAAACTTGTATCCGCCGCTGCGGATGGGTATGACTAATACCAATTATAAATACTAATTAGTCCAATTTATGCCTGCGAATATATATGCAAACCCACAAGTGGTTGGCCCGCAAACCTGCCTGCCAACAGGCAGGTGGCGCAGATTTCGCTGAATGATGAGGATAATGCGAAGATTGAAATTCAGGGTTATAAAAAAGGGGCAACGATATAGCTGCCCCTTTTTATTATGTTAGTGATATTTATTAGTTATCTAAACTAATCACGTACTCATATAAATTATCATAACCGGCATAGAACCCCGTGATGGTAATACTTTTGTTTGAACCAACAGCAGCTTTCATTTCTTCTACACTCTTTACTTCTGTGTCATTTACTTTTAAAATAATAAAACCATCTTTCATACGGGTTTGGTCGTTTAAAACACCTTCATTTATTTTCTTTACAATTACTCCTCCGGCAACGCCATAATCTCTTGCTTTTTTGGAGTCAAGCGTTGTTAATTCTGCTCCCAGCGTTTCCAATAACGCATCTGCTTTTACAACTTCGTAATTGCCGGCTTTATTTTTAAGCGTAACAACAACTGTATTTTCTTTTCCATTCCTGAAATAAGTTACCGGTACTTTATCGCCGGGCTTATAACCGCTGATCACACCCTGCATTTCGGCACCATTGTAAATTTCCTTGTCGTTTATTTTTTTAAGTATATCGCCCTTGCGTATGCCGGCAGCATTAGCGGCTCCATCTGTAGTAACTTCAGTAACATAAATACCTTCAGTACCTGTGGGTATCCCGATCTTCTTTTTTTCATCATCAGTATAGTCGCCGGCATTTAAAAAACTCACACCCAAAAAACCTCTTTGCACGCTTCCGAATTTAATCAGGTCATCTACAACTTTTTTTACAATATTAACCGGAATTGCATATGAATAACCCGAATAGTATCCTGTTGGTGAAGCAATGGCAGAGTTAACACCGATCATCCTTCCATCAGTATTAATAAGTGCACCACCACTATTACCCATATTTACAGCAGCATCAGTTTGAATAAAGGATTCTACACCGGCTCTTGCATCTCCGCTTTTATCTTTATTCAATCCAAGTGTTCTTGCTTTTGCACTTACAATACCTGCAGTTACTGTGGTCTCTAAATTTAATGGATAACCAATGGCTAAAACCCATTGTCCAACTTTTACATCATCTGAATTACCATACAATAAAAAAGGCAACCCCGCTGCTTCAATCTTAATCACCGATAAATCATAAGATGGATCGGTACCAATTACTTTTGCTTTGTACATTTTTTTGTTGCTGAGCGTAACATTAATTTCATCTGCATTAGCCACCACATGGTTATTGGTAACAATATAACCATCATTGCTGATGATAACACCCGAACCACTGGCTCTTTGCTCAGGTATAATATTATGGCCCCTGCCGCCAAATAACTGGTTAAACATTTCATCGTCTAAAAAATCGCTGAAAGGATTATTGGGTTGCCTTTTTGGTAAACTGTTATTTACCTGTTTGGCATTTGTTTTTGTTTTTATGTGCACAACTGCCGGTGTTGCAGCCTGGGCAGGTGCAGTAAAATCATTGGCACCACCAGAGGGAGCATTACCATCCAGCAAACCTGCATATTTATAATTTGAAGGTATTGTACCTTCCTGCTGGCCTGCATAGGTATTGTTTTTTGCAAAATAAGTTGCATAACCCCATATTACAGCAAGGGTGGTTAATCCGCTAATGGCAACTGTGAAGAAAATTTGCTTCCATTTCATTTTTCGTAGGTTTTATTTAGTACAACAATTTTATTTTAGTATTTATTTTAAACAGGTCAGGCAAATTCATCAACTCTCATGCCTGTTTGTACAAAATAACGAAGCAATGACAAAATGTTATTTACCAACTGCCATCTTTAACAATTAATTAGGAAGAGCTTCGTAGATGGCATTTTCAATAAAAAACCTAAACTGTTTCCCACAAAGCCACTAAGACCACAAAGCAAAGCATAAAGAAAAATCCTTTGTGCTCTTAACGTATTTTTTCGCAGGGGCCTGACGGTTTTGAACCGTCGTGCCCCCTCTGTTTCCCACAAAGCCACGAAGATCACAAAGCAAAAGAATAAACAATAAAGAAAAATTCTTAGTGTCCTTAGCGCCTTTGTGGGAAATCCCTTATAAAGTTAATAAAAATTGCATGGTATCAACTCCATCTGCATATTCCATTAATGATGGGTTCTGTGCCTGTCCAAAGGCAATGCCGTAAGAGCCGCAGATACATTGCACGTCATCATTATTTTCAAGCAGCTTCAGTACCATTTTTTCATCCTCATAAAAACTGTAATTAAGCTGGCTGATGGCTGAAAAAATGGCATCATTTTCCAGTAATAAAATGCTGCCGTTTGTCATGTAAAAAATGTTATTTAATAAAGCTATGGAAAGCTGGTAATCATAATTGTTTTTGTATTTGTGATGGTCTTCAAAATATTTGTACTTATCAAATGCCCTTAGCAGCGGTACAAAATCGTATCCGGTGGGTACAAATAAACGGGTGGCGTTACGGCAACCCAACCCGAAATACTGGTGTACATCATCAGCCAAAAGTTCTAAATCACTGGGTGTTTCATTTCCGCTCAAAATGGCTACTGCTGTGCGGTTTCGGCGAATGATGTTCGGGTATTTTGAAAAATATACTTATATGGGACCCAATTCCGAAGCACAAATAGAATTGGCAAAGGATATTGCCACCAACAAATTCGAACCGTTTAACGAATGGATAAATCAAAATAATTAATAAAATG
>JANOVD010000592.1:0-3111 GCA_031417255.1 Chitinophagaceae bacterium | reverse complement strand
TATGCTGCAGGATACTTTTCTACCACCGTTGATTTTGATCCGGGCACTGGTGTTTATAACCTCAATTCTACAAATGCCGAAGATATTTTTCTTACAAAATACGATACCGACGGAAAACTGATCTGGGCAAAAAGTATCGGCAACTTCAGGTACCAGGCTGCTTATGCAATTACACTCGACACAGCTAAAAATATTTATATTACCGGCATTTTTTTTGGTTCAACCGATTTTGACCCCGGCCCCAATGTTGATGAACTTACCTCAGCCGGTAATGAAGACATTTTTGTTTGTAAATATGATAATAACGGAAATTTTATGTGGGCAAAAAGTTACGGTGGTGCCACCAATGATTTTTGCAATGCCATTAAGCTTGACAGGTTTGGGAATATTTACATAAACGGATATTTTGACAACACATCAGATTTTGATCCCGGCCCCGGCGTATTTAACCTCACTTCGGCGGGCGCTACCGATATTTTTATCTGCAAGTTAAACAGCTTTGGTAATCTCATCTGGGCCAAAAGTATTGGCGGGCCTGCTTCTGATGTTGCGTTTTCTATAGGTTTGGATGAACAGAATAATGTGTACAGCACCGGTTTTTACTGGGCCACGGTTGATTTTGATCCCGGGGCAGGTATTTTCAATTTAGCATCGGCTGCACTTGGCGACGGTTTTATTTTAAAACTTAATACCAATGGCAATTTTGTAAATGCAGGAAGAATGGGCGGCAACAGCAGGGTACGCAACAGCAGTTTAAAATTAGACAATACCGGGCATGTTTACGTTACCGGGCATTTTGATGGAGATGCCGATTTTGACCCTGGCACGGGTAGCCAGTTACTCAGTTCGCCCATTGATGATGATGATATTTTTGTTGCCAAATACGATCTTAATTTTAACCTGGTTTGGGTAAAACAAATTGGCGGGCCATCGTATCAAAAAGTATTTGCTGTTGAAACCGATGATGCAGATAATATTTATTTAACCGGGCATTATCATGGCACAGCCGATTTTGATCCCGGCCCGGCTCAATACAATCTTTCAACCAATGGCGACCCCGATATTTTTGTTTTAAAACTTACTCCCGCAGGCGAATTTGTTTGGGTGGCAGCATCAACAGGCCCATTTTATGGCAGCGGCTATGCATTAAAAGTTGACCGGGCAAAAAATATTTTTATTGGCGGAACATTTGAAGGCACCATTGATTTTGATCCGGGGCCCGATGAATATAAACTCAGCTCGGCAGGGCAAAGTGAAATATTTTTACAAAAATTGCAGCAATGCCCCAATGCTGCAATTACGCAGACTTTTAATATTAATGCATGTACTTCTTATACATTAAATAACAAAATCTACGATTCAACCGGCACATACATCCATCTTGTTTTAAATGCCACGGGTTGCGACAGTATCATCATCACACTCAATCTTACCATTTCAAGAATAATCAATAATATAACTGCAAATATTTGCCAGGGCGAATTTTATTTAGCTGCCGGTAAACTGCAAAACAAAACCGGTATTTATTATGATACGCTGCAAACCGCTGCAGGCTGCGATTCGGTGCTAATAACTAATTTAACCGTTTGGGAAAAACCTAAACCGATTCTTGGCACTGATAGAAATATGTGCGAAGGCCAAAGTATAATTCTTAACCCCGGTTCTTTTAATTCCTACCTCTGGCAGGATGGGAGTACAGCACAACAATACACCGTTACAAAACCCGGTACATACCTGGTTCTTGTAAGCAACCAATTTAATTGTAAGGCTTCGGCAAGAATTATTATAAGAGATATTGTACCGCTGCCAAAATCATTTTTACCAAAAGACGAACAACTGTGTACAGGTAATGTTATAAAAATAAATGTGCCGGGTTTTAAATCGTATGCATGGAATACAGGAGCCACAACTGCTAAACTTGAAATAAGAAATGCAGGCAATTACTATTTAACCGTAACCAATTTTGATAACTGTGTTGGTACCGATACCATTAATATCCAGGAAATAAATTGCATCCCCATCGGTATACCCAATGCCTTTACGCCTAATAATGATGGTAAGAATGATTATTTTAAACCGGGTATTAATGTAGAAATAACCGATTATCATTTGCAGGTTTATAACCGGGTTGGACAGCTTATTTATCAAACCAAAGATTATGGACAGGGTTGGGATGGAAGGTTTAAAGGGCAGCAGCAATCAACCGGTACTTATGTGTACCAGATCAGTTTTAGAAATACAAATAGCAAACAATTTACTTACTCAGGAAATATTATGCTAATCAGGTAGAATATTCTATTTTTCAACGGATTCCGAATTCCTGATTCCCAATTCCTAAAACCTAATTCCCATTTCCCATTTCTCCCTTATCTTTGCCGCCTAAAATTAAAACCCATTGGCTACAAAGTTTTCAAAAGAAACTTATTTATACTGGTACGAACTGATGCTGCTTTTACGCCGTTTTGAGGAAAAAACCGGCCAGTTATACGGTATGCAGAAAATCCGTGGCTTTTGTCACCTGTACATTGGGCAGGAAGCAGTTGCCGCAGGATGTATGACAGCAACCGTTCCCGATGATAAATTTATTACCGCTTACCGTGATCATGCTTTGGCCATTGCCAAAGGCATTACACCCAAAGCCTGTATGGCCGAACTGTATGGCAAAGCTACCGGCTGCAGTAAAGGAAAGGGTGGAAGTATGCACTTTTTTGGGGTAAAAGAAAATTTCTTTGGCGGCCACGGTATTGTAGGCGCACAAATAGGAACCGGTGCAGGACTTGCTTTTGCTGAAAGATACCGTAATACCAATAACGTAGTGCTTTGTTTTTTTGGTGATGGCGCTGCAAGGCAGGGTATGTTGCATGAAACTTTTAATATGGCCATGCTTTGGGACCTGCCGGTTGTGTTCATTTGCGAAAACAATCATTATGCCATGGGTACATCTGTTGCCCGTACCAGTAAAACACTGGATATTTATAAAATGGCCGATGCTTACGAAATGCCCAGCGACAGTATTGATGGCATGAGCCCCGAAGATGTTCACAACGGTGTTTTAAGAGCCGTTAACCGGGAAAGAGAAAAAGGCGGGCCAACTTTGCTGGAGATAAAAAC
>JANOVD010000591.1:0-3574 GCA_031417255.1 Chitinophagaceae bacterium | reverse complement strand
CAAATACGTTCTGGAGATAAAGAACGGCTTAAAAAGAAACTGGGGGGTTTGGACAAACTTACTGCTGAAGCAATTTTCAACCTTTTGCATGAATATTTCAGATATTAATATCAACTTATGCGTATAAGTCATTTTAAATTGTAATGTTTGTTTTGTGATAAAAGTTTTAAAAAAGGTTTACAAAACTGAAAAAATAATTCGCCATTTGGTTAGATATAACTGTTGTCTCCCATACCCAAAAATCACATCTTGTGGTTTTTTTAGTTTAAATCGGGAAAAGATTACGCATTTAGTAAGATTGCTAATCGTTGTGCAACCTTCCCGCCATTAGGCAACATAGCCTGTTCCAATATAATATTCATAGGCACTGCCGGTAAATTAAGGGCTCCCAAAACTTCAACCGGCGCATCAAGATGCTGAAAACATGCTTTTGAAATACGGCCCGCCAATGCTTCTGCAAATGAATTATTTTGTTGCTCTTCGGTTAGTACCAAACATTTGCCGTGTTTTTTTACAGTTGCAAAAACCAATGTTTCATCCAAAGGAAATAAAGTACGCAGGTCAATTATGTCTACCTGGCCGGGGAAATTCTTAGCGGCAGCTTTTGCCCAATACACACCCATGCCATAAGTAATGATGCAGCAGCTTTCGCCACTGTCAATAAATTCTTCATCGGCGTGCAATACAATATTCCCTTTTCCTAAGGGGATGATATAATCTCTTGATGGTTCAATATTTTTTGCTTCTTCGGTGCCTGGTACTTTACTCCAGTACAAACCTTTGTGCTCCAGCATTACCACCGGGTTGGGGTCGAGGAAAGCGGCTTTTAAAAGTCCCTTCATATCTGCAGCATTGCTTGGATAAACAATTTTAATTCCCTTAATGGTGAGCAAAGTACTTTCAACACAACCACTATGATAAGGGCCACCGCCACCGTAAGCACCAACAGGCACCCTTATTAAAGTTTGAATGGGAAATTTGCCGCAGCTTAAATAACAGCTTTTCGAAAATTCGGTTACCAACTGGTTTAGGCCGGGATAAATATAATCGCCAAACTGCACTTCCACAATCGGTTTTAATCCAACAGCAGTCATGCCAACTGTTGAGCCGATGATATACGCTTCCTGTATAGCTGTATTAAAAACACGGTGATCTCCAAACTGCTCAGCCAGTGTTGCTGCTTCCCTGAAAACACCGCCAAGCCTGCGTCCTACATCCTGCCCGTAAAAAAGAGACTCCGGAAAATCTTCCATAATTTCTCTTATTGCAAAAAGTCCGGCGTCAACCATTAAAACTTTTTCTTTATCTGCCGTCCCGATAGCTATCGGGATGCGTTCTCCTTTTTCTTCTGTAACCGTTGTTGGCACAAAAACATGATCACTTACTGTTGCAGGATCGGGTTCGGGTGCGGCTACGGCTCCCTGAAAGTGATGTGCAACTTCTTCAGCAGTTTCTTTTTCAATATTAATTAACGCTTCTTCGGTAATGCCGGTTTCAAGTAATTTATTTCTGAGTTTTGGTCCCGGATCATCTGCAAAATGTTTGGCAAGATCTTCTTCTGTTCTGTAAAATTCTTTGCGTACACCGCTGGTATGATGGCCGAGCAATGGTACCCTTGCATGTACTAAAAAAGGATGCCTTTCTTTTCTTACTTCTTCAATCACATTTTTCATCACATCGTAACTCTGTAAAAAATCGCTGCCATCAATGCTGATGCGTTTTATACCTTTAAAACCCTTTATCATTTCATTGGCATTGTTTGTCCTGGCTTCTGCAGATGTTACGCTGATGCCCCAGCCATTATCCTGCACCAAATAAATAATAGGTAACTGGTGCAATGCAGCAAACTGAAAAGCTTCGCTTACTTCTCCTTCGGTAACAGAAGCATCGCCTAAAGAGCAAATAACAACAGCCCCTCCTAAATCCTCCCCAAAGGGGAGGACTTTACCCACATTATTTATATATTTTATGCCTTGTGCTATTCGGGTAGTTGGTATGGCCTGCATACCTGTAGCGCTGCTTTGATGAATGATGTTGGGTTTATCATCTCCACGGTAATTGGGATGCGAATAATATTCCCTGCCGCCGGTAAAAATATCATTGCCTTTGGCCAACAACTGCAGCATAAGTTCATAAGGGGTAAAGCCAAGCCCCAATAACATACTTTCATCCCGGTAATAAGGGCTCACATAATCGCAGGGCAATAAATGAAATGCAGTTGCCAGTTGAATGGCTTCGTGGCCGCGGCTGGTTGAATGTACATATTTGCATACCTGGCGGTTATCTTCGTAAGTATCGGCCATGGCTTTTGCCGTACACATTAACCGGTATGCCTTTAATAAAATATCGGTATCAATCATTTAAAATTACTGTATGCACTATGAAAAAATCAGTGTTGTCACAATTGCCAAAGGTATAAATAAAAAATCGCTGAAGAAATCTGAGTATGTATCAAATTAGATGTCTCTCCCGATAGTCATCGGGAGAGACATGACAGAAGCGAGGAGGTCTACTTTACCTCTACACTAAACAGGCTTTGTTTTTCAATAAATCCTTCTAAAACATCGCCTGTAACACACTCACCTACACCGGCAGGTGTGCCGGTAAAAATAAGGTCGCCGATATTTAATGAAAAATAATTAGAGATATTTTCAATAATTCTGTCGATACTGAAGATCATTTGTGAAGAATTGGCTTCCTGCACTTTTTCCTGATTTTTCAGTAACGAAAAATTGATGCTTTTACGGTTGAAATCAGGAGTCAGATCAATAAATTTTCCAACAACAGCAGAATTATCAAATGCTTTTGCTTTTTCCCAGGGCAGGCCTTTCTTTTTTAATTCATCCTGAATATCACGTGCTGTAAAATCAATACCAACGGTTACAGCATCATAATAATTGGCTGCGTGTTTCTGCTGAATATATTTACCATTTTTGCTTACACGTAAAACAAGTTCGCATTCATAATGCAGTTCATTGGTAAACTCAGGATAATAAAACGGGGTATGGCTTTGTAATAAAGCACTCTTGGGTTTCATAAAAAGAACAGGCTCATCGGGCATATTGTTACCCAGTT
Source organism: Chitinophagaceae bacterium (assembly GCA_031417255.1). Lineage (GTDB taxonomy): Bacteria > Bacteroidota > Bacteroidia > Chitinophagales > Chitinophagaceae > Ferruginibacter. The sequence goes on along the minus strand of JANOVD010000591.1, from coordinate 499 downwards.
CTTTTACATGATCGGTATAATTTCGGCCAACACAAATAATCTTCATTGGTGTTTTTTAAGGTATTGCGGTTAGAGCACGAATATAGACAAATAGCTAAAAAAAAACAACAATATGTGGGCAGTTTTAGATAATACTGTTTCAGGGTTTAATAGAAAGTTTATTAAATGCTGTCATAGTTTGCTCAATACCAATGCTGATAAGGCTTTCCATAAGCTCCACGCATTTTTCTATTTTTAGCAGCACGGTTGGCTCTTCGGCTTTTGTCCATTTTCCCAACACAAATTCGGCCTGCATACCTTTGGGGTAATTGTTGCCAATACCAAACCGTAGTTTTGGGTATTCATCGGTGCCTAAAATGTTTTGAATATCTTTTAAACCATTATGCCCGGCATCAGTACCTTTTGACCGTAATCTTAATTTATCCAATGGCAAAGCCAGGTCATCAACAATGGTCAATGTATTTTCTATCGGCACTTTGGTTTTATCCTGCCAGTATTT
>JANOVD010000590.1:0-2263 GCA_031417255.1 Chitinophagaceae bacterium | reverse complement strand
TATCATTCAGGTGACTAAACACAATACGGTGATTGTGCATGATGGCTTCTTTGCTTGATGTATTCTTTGTTTTAGTGAGCAATGGCTCAATGTAAGTACGTAAAGCTTTTGCTTTGGCCAATGTTGTTGTAATTCTTTTGTATGTAATTAACTGGCAGCCTAAATTCATTAACAGGGCTCTCCGGTGAGAAGCCGTTCTGCTTAATTTATTTCCTTTGTTTCCGTGACGCATGACATTTTAGTTTTAATTTCCTCTGCACCGTGTCAGGAATTGCAGAGTACTTCTGTTATAAAATCTCCAGTTCCCCCTTCAGAGGGCAGAGGGGGTTATTACTCGTCGTCCAACTTAAGCTTACTCAAATCCATTCCAAAGCTTAAACCTCTTTCATGCAACACCTGCTCAATTTCACTTAAAGATTTCTGACCAAAGTTTCTGAATTTCATCAGGTCTTCCTGCTCATACTGTACCAGTTCACTTAAAGAATTGATCTTGGCAGCTTTTAAGCAATTGAAGGCACGTACAGAAAGATCAAGATCTTCCAATGGTGTCTTTAATACTTTACGTAACTGTAAGGTCTGTTCATCAACCAGGTCTTCTTTCTTATCTTCTTTGGTATCAAAAGTAATGTTCTCATCAGTGATGATCATCAGGTGCTGAATTAAAATACGGCTGGCCTGCTTCACTGCATCTTCCGGGTGAATGGTACCATCAGTAACCACATCCATGATCAGTTTTTCAAAATCGGTACGCTGCTCAACACGTGTATTTTCAATAGCGTATTTTACGTTTTTGATCGGCGTATAAATAGCATCTACCGGGATATATCCAAAATGAGAATTCTTTTCTTTATTTTCTTCTGCAGGCACATATCCACGGCCTTTACCGATCGTGATCTCGATATCTAATTTAGCGCTGCTGTCCATAGTGCAGATCAGCAGCTCAGGATTCATTACTTCAAAAGTAGGAGAAGCTTCACCGATCATACCAGCTGTAAATTCAGTTTTGTTTTTAAGAGAAAGTGTAACTTTCTCAACACTCACTTCATGCTCCACTTTCTTCTTAATACGAACCTGTTTCAGGTTCAAAATAATTTCTGTTACGTCTTCAGTAATACCTTTTAAGGTTGCAAACTCATGATCGGCACCGGCAATGTTGATACCGATGATAGCGTAACCCTCCAAAGAGTTCAGTAGCACCCTGCGCAGAGAGTTACCGATTGTTACACCATAACCCGGTTCAAGCGGGCGAAATTCGAAGATGGCTTCAAACTCGGTTGCTTTTTGAAGAACGATTTTATCTGGCTTAACAAAATTTAAAATTCCCATTTGTATTTTGTTGTTTTATTGTTTAAAAATTTTTTGTACCGAACTGAAGTAATTTTATTCAGCTTCATTGGCGTCGCACTCTTGTACAGTTGAGCTTTATTCAGCCCGCCCGTTTATTACTTAGAGTACAATTCCACAATCAGTTGCTCCTTAATATTTTCAGGAACACTTTCTCTTTCGGGATAAGTGATAAAAGTACCCTGAGATGAAGTCTCATTCCACTCTAACCAGTTAAACTTGGCATTCTTGCCACGTAAATTACCAGTGATAGAAGCGTTAGCAGCACTTTTATTCTTTAAACCAATAACATCACCTGCAACACAACTGTAAGAAGGTATGTTCAACACTTCACCATTTACTGTGATGTGCTTGTGAGATACCAACTGGCGTGCAGCCTGGCGGCTTGGTGCAATACCCATACGAAAAACGGTATTATCCAAACGGGCTTCTAATAACTTTATAAGATTTTCGCCGGTAACACCTTTACGGCGTGCAGCTTCATCAAATGTTTTGCGAAATTGTTTCTCCAGCAAACCATACGTGTACTTGGCTTTTTGCTTTTCTCTTAGTTGCAAAGCATATTCACCTAAAGTTTTACGCTTGCGGTTAGCACCATGCATACCCGGGGGGTTGCTGTTTTTGGTTAACCATTTTCCATTACCTGTAATGGGTTCTCCAAAGATCCTGGAGATTTTTGTTTTGGGGCCTGTGTAGCGTGCCATAGTTTATAAATGTGTTCCGCTTTTTTGTGATGGTGCTTTGATCGGTAAAAACGGTAAAAATAAATCTAGCACCCTGTTAATATTTTAGATTTCAGATTGTAGATTTTAGATTTTTTTAAATTTCAGCAGATTTTGTTTTTATTGAACAGCCCAAATCTGAAATCGCCAATCTAAAATCCTAAATCGAAATTAAACTCTTCTTTTCTTTGGAGGAC
>JANOVD010000589.1:0-13025 GCA_031417255.1 Chitinophagaceae bacterium | reverse complement strand
AGTTATAAGAGGCATGCATTTTCAACACAGCCCTTTTTGTGAAGTGAAACTGGTTAAGTGTGTGCAAGGTGCCATTTTTGATGTGATCGTAGATGTACGCCAGAACTCTCCTACTTTTTTACAATGGTTTGGTGCAGAGTTATCAGCAGAAAATAAACGGATGATGTATGTACCTGCGGGATTTGCACATGGCTTTCAATCACTCACCGACTACTCAGAGATCACTTATATGGTTTCTGCATTTTATAATAAGGAAAGCGAAGGCGGCGTAAAATATGATGACCCGGCAGTAAATATAAACTGGCCATTACCGGTTTCGTTGGTGTCAGATAAAGATCAGAAAATTTCCTTTGTTGATGCAGATTTCAAAGGAGTAATCATACAATAATGCAGGCTAACGCTCCATTGGTAACAGTTGGAATCCCCACCTACAACAGGTCCGAAGGCCTGGAGAGAACCCTTGTCAGCATCATCAATCAAACTTATAAAAATCTTTCAATCCTTGTTTCGGATAACTGCTCAACCAATACGGATGTTTTATCGATATTGAAAAAATATGCCGCACAGGATAACAGGGTAAAATTTATTGTACAGGAAAAAAACCTGAGCCTGGTTCCTAATTTTCAATACCTGTTAGATAATGCAGGCGGTAAATATTTCATGTGGGCAGCCGATGACGACCAATGGAGCCCGGAGTTTATTGAAACCTGTGTGCAGGCTATGGAAGCGAATGATGATGTTGCCATCGCCATGACAACTATGGATATTTTTGATGAAGCCGGTAGTATTGAACCAGGCAAGTTGAACAGGAGTTTTTTACAGTCGAATATTTTCAGCAGGTGTTTTAATTTTATTAAAAGTCCCATGCAGAACAAATTTTTTCTTTGCGGATTATACAGAACATCCATGGTGCAACATGTTCCTTTTGATAATAGTTGGGGAGGCGAACATCTTTTTTTGTACGAGCTGATCACCAAGGGAAAGTTTTTACTGGCTGATGGGCCTCCGCTATTCCATTACTTTAAAGGAGGAACTTCAAAAACCAATGCAGCCATCAGGAAAGCATTCAACATAAAAAACCGGTTTTATTTCCTGGATGCTTATATATTCAGATACCTTAGCTACCAGTTTGGGTTTAAGCACCTTTCTTTTATTGAAAAGATCGGGTTATTTTTCTCAAATGGCATAGCCCTTATTTTTAATGAAGATTATATTTTGTATTATTCGTTGATCAAAAAACCTGTCAGGTCTTTTCTTAATAAATTCAAACGCAAACCAATTGAATATCGTCCGTAAAATAAAAAAAGCAATTCTCCCATCCAGGTATAAGATTACTTATGACCTGGATGGTCTGACTACTGTTCATAATAACGGTTTTATGATGGAGCCCGATTTTATACATGCAGAGCAAGCCGGTGCTGCCACAGGATCCTGGGCAAACATTCACTGGCGGGTACATACAAACCTTTGGGCAGCCAGCCATTGCAAAAACATTGAGGGCGATTTTGTGGAATGCGGAACCAACAAAGGCGGCTTTGCCAAAGCCATCTGCGAATACCTCGATTTTAAGAACATCAACAAAACTTTTTATTTGCTGGATACTTTTGAAGGCCTGGATGAAAGCCTGCTCACCGATTCAGAAAAAGCTGCAGGCAAAAAAGAGTTCTTTAAAGATGCGTATACAGATTGTTATGAGCAGGTAAAAGATACATTTGCCAATATGCCCAATGTAAAATTGATAAAAGGATCAGTACCAGGTACACTGGCCCAGGTGCCTAGCGAAAAAATTGCTTATCTATCTATCGATATGAATAACCTGGTACCCGAAATTGCAGCAATGGATTATTTTTGGGATAGGCTGAGTGTTGGAGGCATAGTGGTGTTGGATGATTATGCTTATGTGACTTATGACCTGCAGTACGAAGCACATAACAAATGGGCAAAACAAAAAGGTATTAAAAATTCTTTCCTTACCAACCGGGCAAGGATTGATTGTAAAATAAGAAAAGGTTCGCTATGACAGTTTTGATAACAGGTGCAAATGGATTTATTGGTTCGCATATTGCCAACCATTTTTTGTTGGCCGGGCAAACTGTGATTGCCACATCAAGACAGTTTCATGATTCCACCAGAACTTTATTAAAAGGTGCTCAGCTCATCGAGCTGGATGTTTTAAATAATGAACAGTTACAAAATTTATCGGTACAGGCCGATGTGTTGATTCATGTTGCCACAGCAAACGATGTGGTTTCTAAAAGCAGTATTAAAGGGATTGAACTCTCTGCAATCGGCACAAAAAACATGCTCGATTTTGCAGTAAAAAATAATATTCCCAAATGTATCGTCTTTTCAACCTTACAGGTTTATGGCACTGAATTAACCGGCGATATTGATGAATCATCTCCTGTACATTTCCAAAATGATTATGGGCTAAATCATCTCATTGCTGAAATGTATGCAGAACAATATCACCACCAGGGAAAATTAAAAACAGCAGTGATAAGGCCGAGCAATGTTTATGGTGATATATTAACCGACTCTTTTAACAGGTGGGATTTAATTCCCGGTTGCTTTTGTAAGGAAGCAATGGAAAACAGCACCATCACCATAAAATCATCCGGACTGCAAATGCGCAATTTTGTGCATGTTAAAAACCTTGCATTGGCTGTAAATGCCATTTGTATGGATAATATGGATAATTTTGAGGTTTACAACGGAGGTTCTACTGTATACAAAACAATGGTGCTGGTAGCAACACTGGTAAAAGAGGAATTTGAAAAACAGTTGGGTAACCCTGTTGAGGTTAATGTTGAAGGGTTAACCCCAGAAAAAACAAATTTTTTCAGCCTCTCAATCGATAAATTACGAAAGATTGGCTTTATTGAAAATGAAAAATACAATTTAAACACAGGTATAGAAGCAATAATCAATTATTTACAAAACAAATTAAATGAACCCAGTAGAAGCGTTTAAAAAAGAAAGGGCCGATGCAATGGCTCAAATGGCAGAAGACAAAGAATTGAAACAGAAATCGGTGGATTGGATGCTGCATGCAGACAAATATAAGTACACATATAACTTTACCTGGATGGGCAGGCCCATCATTAAATATCCGCAGGATATTGCTATTATGCAGGAGCTGATCTGGGATGTAAAACCCGACCTGATCATTGAAACCGGTATTGCACACGGAGGTTCTATCATCTTCTCCAGCTCTATGATGGAACTGTTGGGAAATAACGGAAAAGTAATTGCCGTTGATATTGATATTCGCAAACACAACCGCGATGAAATTGAAAAGCACCCGATGATGAAAAATATCACCATGCTGGAAGGCTCTTCCATTGATGAAAATATTGTACAACAGATAGCTGATTATGCAAAAGGTTTTAAAAAAGTAATGGTTGTGTTGGATTCCAATCATTCACACGATCATGTATTACGAGAGTTGGAAATGTACACACCATTGGTAAGTCTTGATTCCTATATTTTATTGCCAGATACCTTTGTTGAGTTTTTCCCGAAAGGATATGTAACAGACAGGCCATGGGATGTGGGCAATAATCCATATACTGCAATGGAAGCCTTTTTAAAAACTTCAACAGATTTTGTAAAAGATGAAAACATCACCAATAAATTATTAATTACAGAAGCACTGGGTGGCGGATACTTAAAGAGAATAAAATAGATCGCAAATATTAAAGGGACGTTCATGCTAAAAAAAATAAAACTTCTTTTTTATTATGTTTTCAAATCTCCTTTTTATAAAGCGTGCTTAGGCAGTATTGGCAGTGGCTCCAAATTGATTAACCCAACATTCTCGGGCGGCAAACGAATCTTTATTGGTTCCAAAGTTTATATTAATGACTGGGGCTGGCTGGCCTGTGAACCTCTTACCGGAGATAATGATGCAAAACTTATAATTGGTGATGGCACATACATTGGCCGGTTCTGCCATATTTATGCCACTTCAAAAATTGAGGTCGGTAAAAAAGTATTGATGGCTGATAAGGTTTATATCAGCGATAACTTACATAGTTATGAGCATATTGAGATACCGGTCATTGATCAGCCTATTAAACAAATTAACCCTGTGATCATAGGCGATGGTGCCTGGTTAGGTGAGAATGTTTGTGTTATTGGTGCCAGTGTTGGCATGAATAGTGTTGTTGGCGCTAATTCAATTGTAACAAAAGACATTCCTGATTATTGCGTTGCACTCGGGTCGCCTGCAACTATAACCAAGCGGTATAATTTTGATACCAAACAATGGCAAAAAACGGATAAAGAAGGACAATTTATTTGAAATGAGTAAGCACAAAATATTAATAACCGGCGGTGCAGGATTTATTGGTTCAAACCTGGCATTATTTCTTTTACAAAAAGGATATGAAATAACTGTATTAGATAATTTATCTGAACAAATACATGGCACTGACCCAGGAACAACTTCTCCCCTATATATTTCTTTGAAGGATAAAGTAAATTTTATTAACGGCTCTGTCACTTCTGTTGATAACTGGAATAAGGCTATCGGTGAAAATGAAGTTATTGTACACCTTGCTGCAGAAACAGGTACAGGCCAGTCCATGTACCAGATAAAAAAATACACCGATGTAAATGTTGGAGGTACGGCCATTATGCTGGATATACTGGCCAACAATAAAACCAAAGTTAAAAAAGTGGTTGTCGCTTCGTCAAGGTCTATTTATGGCGAAGGAAAATATCTGACACAAAAAGGGGAAGCGGTTTACCCTGATCATCGCCTTGCTGCAAATATGGATGCCGGAAATTTTGAAGTTACTTATCCTGGCATTGAAGAAACTTTGCAATTGGTTGCAACAGATGAACAATCAAAAATTCATCCATCATCTGTTTATGGTATTACAAAATATAACCAGGAACAAATGGTAATGACGGTTTGTCCTTCAATCGGGATTGCTCCTGTTGCATTCAGGTACCAGAATGTGTATGGACCGGGGCAATCATTAAGCAATCCCTACACCGGCATTCTCTCTATCTTTTCTACCTTAATAAAAAACAGTAAGCCCATTAATGTTTTTGAAGATGGTAAAGAAAGCCGTGACTTTGTTTATATAGATGATGTGGTGAAAGCAACTTTTTTAGGCATTGAAAATGAAAAAGCCAATGGCGAAATCTTCAATGTAGGCACCGGAGTTGCAGTTATGGTTTCGGAAGTTGCAAGTTTATTGGTTGAGTTATATGGTGCTGAAGTTCCTTTGCAGGTTACAGGCAATTACCGTCTGGGGGATATCCGGCATAATTATGCCGATACAACTAAAATTGAAAAGTTTCTTTCCTTTAAACCGGAATATGATTTTAAAACAGGATTGAAACATTTTACTGATTGGGTAAACGGACAGCAAGTGCAGCAAAGCAAATATGAAGATTCCATTAACGAAATGAAGTCAAAAGGACTTTTGAAATAAATATTATGGCAAAAATAGGGTTGGTAACTGTTCTCTTTAAAAGCGATGATGTACTGGATGACTTTTTTGCTGGTATTGACAGGCAAACTTACGAAGATTATATACTTTATCTGGTTGACAATTCACCCGGCGAAGTATCGGATGCAATTATTATTAAGTGTATTGAAAAGTACTCCCTTACTAACTATACACATATAAAAAATTCGGAAAATATTGGTGTTGCTGCCGGTAATAATATCGGCATTAAAAAAGCTATTGATGATGGCTGTACCCATGTTTTATTACTAAACAACGATATTGTTATTGAACAGGATGATACTTTCCAAAAACTTATGCAACTGGCAGAAAAGGAAAATATCATAACACCCAAAATTTTATATTATGATACAAAAAAAATTTGGACGGCAGGAGGGTATCTTGATAAATTAAGGGGTTTGGGAGTAGCTTACGGAATGAATAAAAAAGATGGTAAGCAATATAATAATAGCAAATATGTAACATCAGAGTCCACCTGTTTTATGTTGATTAACATAAATGTTTTTGTAGCAGTTGGCCTAATGGATGAAAATTATTTTGTTTATGTAGATGATACTGATTTTGTATATAGAGCTACTAAAAAGGGGTTTAAAATTTTGTATACTCCTTCAATTGTGATCCTGCACAAAGTTTCAAATTCTACAGGTGGTACTCGAACACCATTTTACATATATTACAGCAACAGGAATAAAATTTATTTTATAAGAAAGAATTTTAAAGGAGTTATTAAATTCATTTCCCTTTCATATATTTTACTTACAAGGATATTTTTTTACTTTATTTATAATAAAGAGAAAAAAAGGGTATTGGTGAATGCGGTTAAAGACGGGTTAAAATTAAATTAGTGATTTTTTTTGCTTATTATTTCAATATATCTCTCCGTTGTGTTATTTAAGCAGTTAATCATTTCGTTTGCAGAAAGCCAGTTATTAACAACCAATTTTTCATCAAATGAATAGTTAAAGAGCACCGAATCAGATAAACTATTAATCATTTCAATACAGCTAATTGTTTCTTCAATAAATTCTGGAAGATTCGCTTCAAATGAAATATAAGCCGGTAAGCTTTTCATGCCTTTAATAACTTCGAGTTCATATCCTTCAACATCAATTTTAATAAAATAGGGCATCCCGAATTCTGAATAAAGGTTTTCTAAAGTGGTTAAAGGTACTTTATATGACTCTTTAAAGTCAACTTGTTTACCCCATCTGTTTTTTTCTTCATTTTGTAAGCTGTCTTTCCATTTTGTGTTCATTGTATTTAATCCTGAACGGGCTTGCGTTATATAGATTTCTGTAAAACCTTCCTCAGATGAAACACCTTTTTCTATAATTTTAACTTTAGGATTTTTGCCATACCTGTATTTTAAAGTAGATATTGAATTTTTCTCTGGTTCTAACGCAATTACTATAAATCCTAATTGTAATAATGCCTTTGTCTTATTTCCTTTGTTGGCACCAATATCAAAAACCGGCAATTTTGTTTTTACATTATCCGGAGGTTGTAAAAAACTTTTGTAGAATTCCATAGTCTTCTTTGATTTAGAAGTAATGGCTTCATATATCATTTCTGAAATAGAGGAAAAGCGGAGTGGATGGTATAAAAAAGAATTATTTATGAGTGATTTTAATGTTGTCATATTGTTTTAAGCTTTGGTATTAAAAAATGCAAATTACATAAAATAGTTGCTTGATTAAATAAATAATGACCAGGCAAAACCTGATCATTATTTGAGTTACATAGGTCAATATTTTATTTCAGATCATCATTGTTTGATCATTTTTTTTGTTTCTACCAGTTTACCATCGATAAAAAGTTTTAACCATTAAAAACATTATAATCTATTTATTTTGTCCAAAAATAAAGTCTTTGCGGTAAGCATACCTTCATCCAGTTTAAATTTGACGAAATTGGTGTAGTATCCCTTTAAATCAAAATCAGCAAAACAATTTTGCTCAATCACATCATCCAGATTATGTAAGCCAAATTCATTTACCTGATTAAAAGCATCGAGGAACTCTGTCGGTAATTCCTTGTTACTAACCCAGACAGCAAAAACAAAAGGCATCCCCGTCATTTCTTTCCAGGCCAGGCCCAGATCATAAATATATTTCGACTTTAACCGTTGTGCCAAAGCCCGGTCGCCAATTACAAGCCCGGCAGTGGTTCGGGCAATATCCTGTTCATAATTTTCTTTGCCTGCAATAAGTTTTGGCGAAATTTTCCAGTGTTCCTGCAGTAGTATCTTTAAAAGGGCAACCGATGTACGGCTTTGGTAATCCAGAAAAATGGTTTCAATTTCCCCAAGAGGAACATCGCTGAATAAACAAACGCTGGCTACTTCGCCATCGCAGCCAATGCAATAGTCAGAAATAATATAATGCTCTTTTAAAAATGGAATTATCGCAACCGGAACCAGGCCAATATCTATCCGGTCATTTATCAAATGCGATGCAATATTGGCCGGGTAATCTATAATAAGCTCAACCTCATCCTGCATTTTGCCCTGCTCAAAACCATATATCAGCGGTTTGGTATTTAAATAACTAACAGCTCCTACCCTTATCTTCTGTGTCAATTAATGTATTTTTGCGGCAAATTTACTGCATCATCATGGATTTAAATCAACTTACTGCCATATCTCCCATCGACGGACGTTACCGTAAGCAACTGCAGCATTTGAGCGATTACTACAGTGAATACGCCCTCATCAGGTACCGTGTGCTGGTAGAAGTTGAATATTTTTTGTTTTTGGCCGAAAAGAAGTTTTTTAAAGTTGATGCCAAAACAAAACAATACCTGCAAAAAATGGTCAGCGATTTTTCGCTTGCCGATGCTGAAGCAATTAAAAAAACAGAAACAATTACCAACCACGATGTAAAAGCCGTTGAATATTTTATAAAAGCCGGTTTGGATACATGTAATGCAGGCCACTTAAAAGAATGGGTTCATTTTGGATTAACATCACAAGATATAAACAATACTGCAATACCATTACTTTGGAAGAACAGCATTGAACTGGAATATTTACCGGCTGTTATTAACCTGCAACATGCTATTGGCAAAATGGCCATTGCCTGGAAAGATGTGCCCATGCTGGCCCGTACACATGGTCAGCCCGCAAGCCCAACAAGGTTGGGAAAAGAAATGATGGTATTTGCAGAGCGGTTGGAAAATCAGATACAGTTGTTCAGTTATATTCCGTTTACTGCAAAGTTTGGCGGCGCAACCGGAAATTTTAATGCACAGCATGTTGCCTTTCCAAAATACAACTGGGTAAAATTTGCAAATGATTTTACAGAGAATAAACTGGGTTTACAACGCCAGCAATACACAACACAGATTGAGCATTACGATACCCTGGCTGCACATTTTGATGCCATCAAACGCATCAATACCATCTTTAAAGATTTTTGCAGGGATATGTGGGCCTACATCAGCATGGATTATTTTAAACAGCAAACCAAAAAAGAAGAAATTGGCAGCAGTGCCATGCCGCATAAAGTAAACCCAATTGATTTTGAAAATGCAGAAGGCAATTTAGGCATTGCAAATGCTTTGCTTGAGTACCTTTCGGCCAAACTTCCTGTTTCACGTTTGCAAAGAGACCTTACAGATTCTACTGTGTTAAGAAATATTGGTGTGCCGGTAGCACATACTTTACTGGCCATAAAATCAACAGAAAAAGGGATTGGAAAACTGTTGTTAAACGAAGCAAAACTTAAAGCTGATCTTGAACATAACTGGGCTGTTGTTGCCGAAGCTATTCAAACAATTTTACGAAGAGAAAATTATCCTAAGCCATACGAAGCACTGAAAGAACTTACAAGAGGTAAGCATGCCATTGATAAAAAGACTATTCATAAATTTATTACAGGCTTAAAAGTTTCAGCATCTGTTAAAAAAGAACTGAAAGCCATTACACCGTTTAATTATCTGGGATTGTAAAAAAAGTATATGTAATTTCACCCTTAATATCATCCCTGTATTACCTTTTATGAAAAAAATATTTTTGCCTTTATTATTATTAGTTTCCAATTTATGTTTGGGGCAGGTTGACTTAAACCTTGGTTTAAGAGCCTACTACCCTTTTTCAGGCAATGCAAACGATATTAGCGGCAATGGTAATAATCCTGTTTTCAACAATGCAACATTAACTGCCGACAGGTTTGGAAATCCGAATAGTGCTTATCATTTCAATGGCATTGATAAGTATATGCGTATACCTGATCATGCAACATTGAATATGGGTAATGCAATGTCGATTGCATTATGGGTTAAGCCTACAGGGTATTATACCGGGCAATGCTACACTAATTTGCTTGTAATGAAGTCAAGCCCTGCTACTTTACAATCCAATTACCATGTGCGTTTTGGTGACATATATAATGGTTGCACTTCACCCAACCCGGCAGAGGAAAGGTTTGCCGGAAATAATGCTGTAGCTCAAACACCGTTTGTACAATTAAATCAATGGTATAGTGTAGTATGGACATCTGATGGCATCACTGAAAAAATTTATGTAAACTGTGTGCTTAGAGAATCGGTTGCTGCCGGAGGAATAGCTTATACTAATACATTTGATCTGCTTTTTGGCATGAATATCAACCCATCATTTCCTTATTGGTTAGATGGTGATCTTGATGAAATAAGAATTTACAACAGGGCACTTAACCAGGATGAAGTGAATACACTTGGTGGATGTATAACTGCAACTCCTTGTAATAACTGGCTCTATACACCCAGTTATCCTTCTTATGCAACTGCAGGAGACCTTGATGTATCAGGCAATCAGATTACTGTAGAAGCTATGTATAACAGAACTGAACCACTGAATGGTGGCTTGTATCCAGGTCATTTAGTTTCAAAACATACAGATGTTTCCAATGTGAATTATGCTTTATTTCCCAACGGTTGTTCAATAACCACTACCAATGGTTACAAAGAAACTTTTGAGACCTGTGGACTAGGCTTAAACAAAACCTACCATGTGGCAATGGTTTATGATGGCAGTTTTTTAAAATATTATCGTAATGGTTTTTTGATGGGCCAGGTTGCCTGCACAGGTAATATGATAACAAACAATCTGCTTACAACAATAGCTCAATATGCAGGCAGCAATACCGTAACTGAACAGTTCATGGGATATGTGAATGAAGTAAGGATATGGAATGTAGCAAGAACGCAGGCTCAGATACAAACCTACATGAACAGTTCTTTACCCAACCCAACAACAATACCGGGCTTACTTGGGTATTACACATTTGATAACCTGTTAAATAAACAGGGCAATGCAACATTTAATGCTACATTGGTTGGGCCGGCAATAATTAATACAACCAATACCAGTTGTACTTTTGTAGCTGATAGCTGCGTGGTGCCAGTAAGCTGTAACAATTGGCTTAATACTCCAACTCCCAATTCAAATGCAAGAATTGGTGATCTCGATATTTCCGGAAACCAACTTACTGTTGAAACCAACTTCAACAGAACCGGCCCGGTAAACCCGGTAGGCGGTTATGGCTTTTTAGTTTCAAAACATTTAAACTCCAATGATCTGAATTATGCCATGTGGCCTGAAGGTTGTTCTGTCTCTACAAACAACGGCCAGTTTTTTGCCGAGGAAAACTGTGTATTTCAGTTAAACAAGACCTATCATGTGGCAATGGTTTATGATGGCACTTCACTTAAGTATTACCAGAATGGTTTTTTACACAGCCAAACCGCTGCAACAGGGAATTTAATTCTCAATAATCTGATCACCACTATCGGTCAAAATGTACCCGAAGGTGCTCCTACCATTTTCCCGTTTATAGGTAATATGAATGAAGTTCGTATCTGGAATGTAGCCAGAACACAGGCACAGATACAAACCTATATGAATACATCCTTGCCTAATCCAACAGCACAAACAGGATTACAGGGTTATTATACTTTTGATAATTTATTAAACAAGCAGGGTAATGCTGCCTTTAATGCAACGCTAAATGGTACAGCAACAATAAATGCAACCAACCCTAATTGTACGTATGTTGCTGATTCCTGTGCGGTTGCATCAACATCTATAATTATTAATGCTTATACCCCCGTACTGGCTTTAAACCCATGTACCAATACCTTAACTGTAGAAGATGCAGCTGCATATAATGTTGGAGATACGGTTTTATTAATACAAATGAAAGGGGCTGTTATTGATTCAACCAATACAGCAGCATTTGGTACAATAACCGATTATAAAAATTCAGGTAACTATGAATTCAATTATGTAAAAAGCAAAACAGGTAATATCATTGAGCTAAGCAATTCACTCACCAGGCAATATGATATACCTGTAGGTAAAGTGCAGTTAATAAGGGTACCCTATTATATTAATTTGTCAACCACCGATACGCTAACCTGCCTGCCTTGGGATGGAAACAAAGGCGGTGTACTCGTGTTTAATGTTCAAAATGCTTTATCCCTTAATAATGATATTGATGTAAGTGGTAAAGGTTTTAGAGGTGCTGTGGCAACGAATACATTTGCGTCAGTTGCCCTCTGTCATGAAACAAAATATTATTATTCAGGTACCAACGGCGATTCTGCTGCAAGAAAAGGCGAAGGTATTGCAGAGGTTTCGAATTTAAAGATCTTTGGAAGAGGCAAATTAGCTAATGGTGGCGGTGGTGGTAATTCTCATAACGCAGGTGGTGGCGGTGGAAGTAATTCTGGAGCCGGCGGGTTTGGAGGATACGAATTGGAAACCTGTGGTGCAGCACCTTTTGATAACAGGGGTCATGGCGGCACCAATTTATTATATAGTAATCCACAAAACAAAATTTTCCTTGGTGGCGGTGGTGGTTCGGGACATGCTAACAATATTGAAGGATTTTTACCGAATGGAGGAAACGGTGGAGGAATTGTAATCATAAAAGCTGCTCAACTTATTAATAATGGTAAAAGCATCCTCTCTAATGGGAATAATGGAGCCGGATGCAGTTTAGCAGCACCTGGGTGTCATGAAGGTATGGGCGGCGGTGGAGGTGGCGGCAGTATTTTGCTTGACATTGGCAACTACGTTAGTACTATCACTGTAAATACCATAGGAGGAAAGGGTTCTGATGACATCCACCCGGTTTCTACGGATGGAAAGCTTGGTCCCGGTGGTGGTGGTGGCGGCGGGATTATCTGGTTATCAAACCCTTCCTTACCTGCTACTTTTACCCCTTTGGTAAATGCTGGAGCTAATGGAGTATGTATAGCCTATGCAAATAATCCATGGGGAGCAACAACAGGTAGTGGCGGCCAAAATCTATTCAACCTTGTTTTACCGGTTGATAATATTCCTTTCAGACCAAATATCGATTCTGTTCGTATCAAAGACAGTCTTTTATCCTGCAATGGTTTTGATTTTAAAGGGCTGGCCTATGTAAATACCAATCCTATTGCAAACTGGCAATGGTATTTTGGAGATGGCAATACTGCGAATACGCAAAACACATCACATGCTTATACCGCAGCCGGTACATATACGGTAAGGTTAATTGTTACAGATATTAA
>JANOVD010000588.1:0-11618 GCA_031417255.1 Chitinophagaceae bacterium | reverse complement strand
TGTTTGTGGCCCCGGCCCAAGCCCCAGCCCCCCCGCCCCCCAAGGGGGGAGAAAAGCAACACGCTGAATCAACAAAAGAATCTTCAAATTATTCAGACTCTCAGGATCCCCCCTTGGGGGGTGGGGGGGCTGAGGCTGTTTATAGCAAGCAATTAATGTGTGCCGAAACCGGTATCAGTTACGAAGAACCATCGCCCAATGCTTTTTCATTTAACTCGCCGTATGGTGCATGCCATGTGTGCAGAGGCTTAGGGAATGTTTTTACCATAGATATGGAAGCCGTGTTGCCCGATACTTCTATAAGTGTTACTGACGGAGGTATAGTTCCTTTGGGTGAAGAACGGGAAGCCAGTGTTTTTTTGCAGGTAGTTTCTTTCGCAAAAAAACATAAGATCAATTTAAACAAACCAATAAAAGATTTACCAAAAGTGCAACTTGATTTGCTTTTATATGGTGATCAAAACATTAATCCCGACCTGGAATTGGATATGAGTGATGAAACTATACCTGAAGTTTATACTGGTAGTTATGAAGGAATCATTCCCATGCTTAAGCGATGGTTCGGTTCTTCGCAAAGCTCAGAGATGCTGCGAAGCTGGGTGGAAAAATATATGGAACTGGCTCCTTGCACATCATGCAATGGTACCAGATTAAAAAAAGAAAGCCTTTGGTTTAAAATTGATAAAAGAAATATTGCCGAGCTGAGTAATTTAAATTTAGATAACCTGGCTGCATGGTTTGATGGAATTGAATTAAGGTTGAATGATAAACAAAATGCCATTGCCAAAGATGTTTTAAAAGAGATAAGAGAGCGGCTGCAGTTTTTGCTTGATGTAGGATTAACATACCTGTCTCTTGCCCGTCCTTCTAAAAGCCTTAGTGGCGGCGAATCACAACGCATCAGGCTGGCCACACAAATAGGCTCTCAGTTGCAGGGAATTACTTATATTTTAGATGAACCCAGTATTGGTTTACATCAGCGGGATAACCAGCGGCTGATTGCTGCATTGCAAAATTTACGTGATATAGGCAACAGCATTTTGGTTGTTGAACATGACAAGGATATTATGCTGGCATCGGATTACTTAGTTGATATTGGCCCAAAGGCCGGTAAGCATGGTGGCGAAATTGTTGCCATTGGAACTCCACAAACTATTTTAGATTCTAATTCTGAAACGGCTCAATATTTATTAGGCACAAAAAGTATTGCTGTACCAAAAGAACGCAGAAAAGGAAACGGAAAATTTATTGAATTGAAAGGAGTGAAGGGAAATAATTTGCAGGATGTATCCGTAAAATTTCCATTGGGTAAATTAATATTGGTTACCGGTGTAAGTGGCAGCGGTAAATCAACATTGGTAAATGAAACTTTGTATCCGTTGCTCAGTAAATTCTGTTACAACTCAAAAGCAAATCCTTTGGCCTATGCATCTATAAAGGGATTGGAGCAGATTGATAAAGTTATTGAAATTGACCAAAGCCCGATTGGCCGAACGCCAAGAAGCAACCCGGCAACCTACTGCGGTTTTTTTACCGATATCAGAACTTTATTTGCTTTGGTACCCGAGGCAAAAATACGAGGTTACAAAGCCGGGCGTTTTTCCTTTAATGTAAAAAGCGGCAGATGCGATGTTTGCGAAGGCGGTGGCATGCGTGTTATAGAAATGAATTTTTTGCCCGATGTGCATGTGCATTGCGAAAAATGTAATGGCAGAAGATACAACAGGGAAACGCTGGAGATCCGGTACAAAGGAAAATCGATCAGCGATGTATTGGATATGACCGTTGATGAAGCGGTTGAATTTTTTCAGGCCGTGCCATACATCTACCGTAAAATAAAAGTTTTGCAGGATGTAGGCCTGGGATATATCACCCTTGGTCAAAGCGCTGTAACCCTCAGTGGCGGTGAAGCTCAGCGTGTAAAACTATCAACCGAGCTGGGTAAAAAAGATACCGGCAAAACATTTTACATTCTGGATGAACCTACTACGGGGCTTCACTTTCAGGATATACAGCATTTGCTGGAAGTAATAAATAAACTGGTTGACAGGGGCAACACCGTTTTGGTAATTGAACATAATATGGATGTGATTAAAGTGGCAGACCATATTATTGACATTGGCCCCGAAGGAGGCGATGGCGGAGGATTGGTTTTGTTTGAAGGAGTGCCCGAAGACCTGGTAAAAGTAAAAACTAGTTTTACAGGTAAATATTTACATGCAGAGTTGCATAAAAAAAATCCATGTCTCATAAACATGGATTTAAATAAAAGTGTAAAAGATGTCAACGAAATCTGAATGTTGTGGTTTCAGGGGTAATCAGCGAATATATAAATATCCATAGATTCCTCGGGGGTTAAATTTCTATTGTATCATAATGCACTTTAAGTATTTATTAATTTTTAGTTTTCAATTTCAATTTTAATTTTAATAAACTTTAGGGCACCTCAATTGTTTGGCAGCTCTTTTTGCAAATGAGCTTTCATAAATCGGGCCCAGCTTAAAACCAATTTTTAGTACTACCGAAAAATAAGTATCACCGTCTTTTGTATCGCCTCTTTGTGTACCGGCCGGGTATCTCGTCATACCCGGATAAATAATGCCAATTGCTTTATCAGATAATTTAGTTGCCAATGCAGCATCCTGGGCTGATAAATATTTATTGTAAACAGTTGGGTCAACGTATTTTGTACTTACATCATCAATATAATCTGTAAATGTTTTTCTGTACAATAGCTCAGCACTGATATTTAACCGTTCAGATGCAAAATATTTAATCCCTCCTCCAATAGGAATATTTATCTGTGATAATTTATATGGTTTGCTGCTGGGGTATTCCGACATTCCCTGTCCTTCCAGCTTTAAGGGCTGCAGGTTGTACCAGGTTTTATCACCGGCAGCATCTGTTATAGAGCCCTTGGGATTAAAGTGAAAAAAACCAACCCCGGCAAGTGCATAAGGCCTTAACCTGGGTTCGTAATCTGTGTTTCTGTTTAAAAACATAGTTGGAAAAATTTCCAAAGCAAGGTATCCTTCCAGAACTGTAGTTTTAAAATCAAGGTTACGCTGTTTACGCCACAGTTCATCAATACCGTTTGTGTTAATAATATCATCGCTTCCTTCCAGGTATATTACACCGGCAGCAAGCCTTACGCCAACCCAGTTTTTTGGATACATAGTAATAAAAACACCCTTCATCAGTTTTGTAAATTCCAGGTTAATGTCTTTAATATTATTGGTGCCTTTGCCTGAATTACCGCCCAGGTCGCCTAAAAAGAGACTGGGGCCAAAATTTAATCCTATTTCCCACTTAACTTTTTCGCCAAGCAGAAACGATTGTGAATATGATTTGGAAAATAGCGTGAAGCAGATCAGCAGCAGTATAGTTTGCTTTATTACAAACTTTTGTACAATTGGCTTCATCAGAAATCAGGTTTAGTCATTCTAATAGTTATGGATAATTGGAATGGCTGAAACAAAACCCCGTTTTTAAATCAGGATAAAATGTATAAACCACAGTTTTTATAACGGCAACTGAAGCTGGATATTGCCTTAATATGGCAAATTATTTATGTAAGATCATCTCAATATGCGGAATTCCGTCTTCTAAATACTGTGTGCTGGAGGTAATAAAACCCAGCGATTGATAAAATTCAGTAAGATAAACCTGTGCGCCAATCTTTATTTGTGTGCAGTTAAAAATACTGAAAGCCAAATTGATACTTTCTTTCATCAGTTGCCGGCCTGCACCGGTACCCCGGTATGCAGGGGAGGTTACTACCCTGCCAATGCTCACTTCGGCATAGGAAATTCCCTTAGGGATTATACGTGTATAAGCAACCAGCTTTTCTCCATCCCATCCGCAAACATGCAGCGAGGGTTGGTCTTTGTCATCAGCATCCTGGTAAACACAGTTTTGTTCTACCACAAAAACTTCATTTCTTAACTGCATAATAGCATACAGTTCCGATGCAGTCAGTTCATCAAATTTTTTATGTGTCCAATTTAATTGCATGATTTAAAGCCCCCTCTATCTCTCCGTCAGCTGGCGGAGAGTCCCGATAGCTATCGGGAGGAGAAGATTATGTTTTATATTTTTTTGATCCAGGCATTTACAACTATATTGAACATCGTCCCCGCCCTGGCGGAGCTTCTTGTACTACATCATATTAGGGAACATTAAAGACCCTCATTTGTATTAGTCATTTTAAATAACATAATACCGGCAATAGATTTTGCCCTTGTTTTTGCCAGCTCTGCAATTTTTCCTTCAAACAAATTATCCACAGCGTTGTTAAATAACTGTAGCCAGCTTTTAAAATGTTCTTTTTGTAAAGGTATTTTTTTATTCAGATCAAAATGTACTTCCATAGTATTGTTCCTGTAAACCGGGTTGTCTAATAAAATGGTTTCCCAAAAATCAACGATAATCGGGATATGTTCTTCCCAGTTCATGTCTACAACTTCAGTAAATATAAAACCGATCGTTTTATCCTGTTTTACATGTTCATAAAAACTGCCGATAAATTTTTCTATATCTGCCCTGCTCGTAATATCGGGTTTCATTTTATTTTTTTAGTTAAATACGGTAAGATTTCAGCTATACTTACCGGCTTTTGCTGGTCATCAATTTCAATTACTATACAATAGCCGTTAGCGCCACCGGCAGCTTTTACTGCATTCACTAATTTTTGCTGGTCACTTTCAATTCTTTTCCCATCAACTGTACTCCATATTTCTTTGCTGGTTAAACAGCCCAGTGTTGGTGTTAATGGATAGTAAGGCTTGTTATAATAATATTTAGTATTTACTGTAGTACCATGGGCAATAATTTCCGTGCGGCCGGCTGAACTGGCATTAAAGGTTTCATATAATGGATAATGATTTTTCAGGCTATTGGGTAAGAGTTTTTTATATAATTCAGATGTCCATAAAGTGTCGGAAATTGAGCTGTCTTTTAGAAAATGTTGTAGCGATGTTTCAAAAGGCATAGTAAGTTGTATGTTTTCCGTGGGGCCAATGAAAGAACTTTTACTTACTTCAAATCCATACATGCGAAAAATCCCTTGTGGTGTATTACCATTAGTTAAATAGCCAGGTAAATTGCTCATACTTCTTGCCAGTTGCGGAACAGAAAATATATTGCCTTTTTTATCTTTAATAAAATCCCCGGTATTACTCCTTACAATTGCAATACCTGGATAATTCCTGTTTTTACGCTGGATGCTAAATACAATTACATTTCCTTTCAGATAATCTTTTGAAAATAAATCTTTTTGTGAAACAAAATCCTTATCCCTCTTTATCATTATATCTATTACCCGGTTAAATAAACTAACAAGTATAGAGGAACTTTTTTCATCTTTTGTGTCTACAATCTTTAATGCTGTAAGTTTTATTACTTCTGAAATAGTAGAAGGTTGGGTGTCATTCATCAATATATATTCGGAACCCATTGCAAATGGTTTTGGATTACCAGTTTGTTTTAGAAAGGCGGAAATTTCTGGTACAAAATCTTTCGGATAGTTAGCATAGATCAATTCCAGGTAAGCCCGTTGAAAACCAGGACTTCTTTTTTCAATAGAATTAAATACAGAACGGATTTTAGCATCAACCTTGGGAGACCGGTAATTAATTAATTCCATTGCATAAAATGCGTCTTCCCAGTTCTCCTCCGTACTGTCGGTTAAAGGCAATGATAAGTTTTTACTTATGCTGTTGTTTACCAGGTGTCGGTACTCATTTGCCCGGTTTTCTTTTGTTGTATTTGCCGCATAAGGGATCGTATCAATCTGTGCAGAGCAATTGAGAAAAATGAAAAGATAAAATACACAGGAAATATATTTCTTCATGGTTGTAAGGTACAAAGTAAACGGCAGCAGCAATTTTGGAAATTTATATATTTTACCAGTTAATTCCGTTATTACTGAATTGAATGACAACCAGAGAGTCGGCATCATCCTTAATTATTATCTGCCTGCCCTGGTAAAGGGTAGCCGCTGTATCGCCACAAAATCTTTCCCTGATCACAAAAGAATAGGTAACTGTATTATTGGGCTTGTATGTTTTTTTGTGTCTGTGATACCAATCTGTACAAGCAAAACTGCAGTCGGCTTTTGTTGCGGGTGCATTATTATAATAACACCTGGAGTATAAAGCAGCCTGGTTCTCTGTAAGGTCTTTAAAGTAATAGTTATTAATCTTCCAGCAAAATTTATTACCCTCAATTTTATAATAATTACAATTAGTTGGAGCAGGGTTATTATAAATGCCACAGGTATTGTTTTTAATACAATCCACTAATTCGGCTTCTGTTTTGTCACAAACAACATTCAGGCTGTTTCCCAAATTGTCAAGCACCTGCCAGCAATGTTTTTTGTTGCTTTCTTTTTTACAACTGATAAAAAAAAGTGTAAAAAAAGCAAGCATTGCAAATGCAATTTTCATGGGTGTTTACTATTTATTATTGAACATTAGCAGTTAAAAATGCCTGTATTTTATTATACGCATCGGTATAGGTTGCAGGGCTCCAGTCGCCATGCCCGTTGGGTGATGGGTAAAGCACATATTGGTTGGTAACACTAAACAGCGTTAATTTAGTAGCCAATGCCTGCGATTGCCTTGTTGCATTTACCAGCAGGTCAGAAGCGCCCTGAATAATTATAGTTGGACAATTTAAAGCATCAACAAATTGTATAGGACTTGATGATTGATACAAGGCAGGATTTGTTGTTGGCGTACCACTCATTAAAGCAGCAATGGCAAATTGCGGGTATGAACCCGGATTGTTGTACATATCAACCATATCGGTTGGCCCAAAAAAATCAACCACAGCTTTTATTTTTACCACCGAACGGTATTTGTATGCATGTAATAAAGATAAATGGCCGCCTGCACTTGCACCCATCAACACAAATTTACCGCTCACTAGGTATGTAGAGCGGTTGCCATAAATAAATTCAACGGCAGCTTTTATATCAATTTCCTGTGTAGGAAAAAGATTAGTTGAGAATGCGGCCAACCGGTAATTAAGATTAAAGATGGCATAACCAGGCAGGCGCTGCTTCAATGTGTCAATAACGGCTGCAAAGTCTGCTTTATCTCCTCCTGTCCAGCCGCCGCCATGTATCAAAATTAAAACTTTGGTAGAATCAACTCTGCGGTTGGCAGGCAGATAAATATCCATTTTTTGTTTGGCATCTGTTCCGTAAGCTTCATTGAGCATTGTTTTGGCAGCAACACTCCCCGAACCGGTATCAACAGGATCTTTTGTGCAGGAAAACAGGAAAGTGCTGATCAATACAAAAAGAAAAATTTTATTCCGCTTCATAAAAAAGGGTTGAATTTAAAATTGATTTTGTGAAAATGTTGTTTAAAGGTAGAAATAATTACAGCAGCAAAAAAATATCCAAAATTATTATGCTGTCTTTTAACAAACTGTGTTAATCTGTCTAATCCCCGCCTGAATGAATTCATTCGGGCAGGCGTGTCATCCATATTCTATCTCTTCAAATACAGCTTTATCTGCAATTCCTCAAATTGTTTGTCATCAATGATTGCAGGAGAAAATCTTATATAGCTTTTGAATACTCAACAGGCATAAGCTTATCAAGATTAACGTGCCGGGAGGCTTCCATGATTTCAATGCCTATAATTTTATCATCGGCACCAATATCCAATACAATATTTTCAGTAACTCTTTGGTTAGTTACCTGCTGTTGCTCTGGCGCAATGCGTAAATAAAGCAGGTCTGTTTTACTATCGTAGTGTATTGTCATAATTTAAAATTTTCCATAAAAAACGTAAACAGTTATAGTTATTATCACATCGTTTTCAATCAGGTAATAAACCTCCAGCTTCTTCTCAATAAAATACTTTCCGTTTCTTTCTTTTTCAAATAAGAACACTTTTGATTTTCCTAATCGTCCAAATTTGCCTAAAATACTAACACCTGAATTAATTGTTTCAATTATCTCATCTTCAGTTGTGCCCCTTTCTGTTGCCCTTTGCAAGGTATGTGGCTCAATCTGTACTTTCATTACAATAAAGTTAAACTAATTATTTCAAATCTAATTTTATCTGCAACTCCTCAAACTGCTTGTCATCAATAGTTGCAGGTGCATCCAGCATTACATCTCTGCCTGAATTATTTTTAGGGAATGCAATAAAATCACGGATACTTTCGCTGCCGCCCAGTATTGCACATAAACGATCGAAGCCGAAAGCAATACCACCATGCGGCGGTGCACCATATTCAAATGCGCCCAGCAGGAAACCAAATTTATGCTGCTGTTCTGCTGCATCCATACCTAATGCTGCAAACATTTTTTCCTGCAATTCTCTCTGGTAAATACGGATAGAGCCACCACCAATTTCATTGCCATTTAAAACCATATCGTAAGCATTGGCTTTAATGCTTGCATAAGGATGCTCTAAATATTTTTCGGCATTTTCAATAGCGGGGTTATTGTTGATCATCACTTCAATATGATCGGGCTTGGGCGATGTAAACGGATGGTGACGGGCAACCCATCTATTTCCTTCTTCATCATATTCAAACAACGGAAAATCAATCACCCACAACAATTTAAATTCATCTGCCTTTCTCATTCCAAGCTTTTCGGCCATATACATTCTTAAGTCGCTGATGGCTTTACGGGTTCTTTCTTCGGCACCTGCTAAAATTAAAATAAGGTCGCCGGGTTTTGCATTTGCAGCGGTAGCAATGGCTTTTAATTTGTCTTCTGTATAGAATTTATCTACGCTGCTTTTAAATGTTCCATCGGCATTGCATTTAATAAATGCCAATCCTTTCATACCAATCTGAGGACGCTTTACCCATTCCGTTAATTCATCCGTCTGTTTACGGCTATATTCACTGCAACCGGGAACGGCAATGGCAAGAATAGTCTCGGCCCCCCCACCCCCCAAAGGGGGGATTGAAAGCAACTCTTCACTTACTTCGGATTTTTTTCCTAAAAATAAATGAGAAGGAAACTGAAGATTGCAGACCTTCATATCAAAACGGATATCGGGTTTATCATTTCCATAACGCCACATGGCATCTTCCCAGGTCATCCGCTCAACTTTATCAGTATAATCAATTCCCTTTACATCTTTAAAAATTTGTTTTATCAAACCTTCAAACATGTTTACAATATCTTCCTGCTCCACAAATGCCATTTCACAATCTATCTGTGTAAACTCGGGCTGTCGGTCGGCACGAAGGTCTTCATCACGGAAACATTTTACAATCTGGTAGTAGCGGTCATATCCGCTTACCATCAACAACTGTTTAAAAGTTTGTGGCGATTGCGGCAATGCATAAAACTGCCCGGGGTTCATTCTGCTGGGAACCACAAAATCTCTTGCACCTTCAGGGGTGCTTTTGATTAAGAAAGGTGTTTCAATATCCATGAAATTATTTTCATGCAGGTAATTTCTTGCAGCCCTGTTTATCAGGTAACGCAGTTCTAAATTTTTCTTAACTGCATTTCTTCTCAGATCGAGAAAACGGTATTTCATGCGTATATCATCACCGCCATCAGTATCATCCTGGATGGTGAATGGGGGAACGGCTGACTTATTTAAAATGTTGAATTCGATAACTGTAATTTCAATTTCACCGGTTGGGATATTGGCATTTTTACTGCTGCGTTCATTTACTTTGCCTGTTACCTGCAACACAAATTCTCTTCCCAGCGGATTAGATTCTAATTCAGCATTTAAACTTTCTGAAAATAATAATTGGGTAATGCCGTAGCGGTCACGCAGGTCAACAAAAGTAATACTGCCAAATTTACGAACGGTTTGTACCCACCCGGCCAGGGATACTTCTTTGTTTACATCAGTTAATCTTAATTCACCGCAGGTATGAGTTCTGTACATAAATAATATAAAATTGAGCGGCAAAGATAAATTAATTGAATTACATCGTTTCGGCCTTCTTTTTATAAATGACCTTAAAAATCAGGTAATAGAATGCCAGGATAAGAATACCAAGGCCAAAGGGGATTATGGCTAAATATTTATAGGTTATAGTACCATAAACTATCATTGTATCAAATTCTAAAAATTCGCTGATCATCCAGTACGAGTTTGCTGTGATCCAGAATACAATGGCCCAGTTATGGCAAACCTCACTTATAAACTGGCGGTTTCTTATTGAAATGACAATAGCAATGATCAAAGTAGGGAATATCATGGCTATACCCAGCGGTTTCCAGATCATACACCAACTGATATCTTTTAACAGCCAGAAAATAATATGCATATTTTCCATCCTGCGGAAGCGGAGGGGAATAGAATAGTTTTGTTCAGCAGCCATGTTTCACTAATTTTTTGTTTACACAAATTACACGAATTGCCACAAATAAAAACACGAACTGGGCTTTAAACAATCCGTGTAATTCGTTTTAATTCGTGTAATTAATTCTATTCAACTGTTACTCTTATTCCCTCGCTATGTGATGTAAACTCCGGTGCATACATACACTGTATTGTGGTAATGCCATTACTGAAATTACCGGCATGTGTTACAAACATGGGATATTCAAAAACATAACTGCCTCTTGCCAGCCAGCCAAAGAAGAAATTGGTACTGGCATCTTTGGTGCTTTCGTAATAGCCTAAACCACCCTGGTATTTATATTGACTGATAACATTGGTTGGTTCCATACAGGCCGCCCTCATGTCTTTCATGTGTACATATTCCATGTCACGGTCAACTTTTAATTCGATACGCACTTTTACTTTATCGCCAACTTTTAACTGGGCACCATCTGCCAATGCAACCAATACAGGGCCTTTGTCTGAATTTTTTTCGATGAATAATTTTTTCACCAGTTTTAATGGAGTTGCAGAAGGAGTTATTTTGTCTAGATCCTCGAAGTATTGCCAGTAAACAGAACCCCAGCTAGAACCAGCCCCCCCACCCCCCAAGGGGGGATTTTTGGAGTCTGATGATTTCATAGTTACATTAATATTACCCATGTCTGGTTTTACTTTATCTCCCTCAATTCTTGTTTTAAAGTAACCTGTTCCAGCCTCGGTCTTATTATCAGAGCTATTTATTATCATGTTTCCCAATGTTATTGTTACATCTTTCTCTTCATTCAGCCAGGAGCTTGCCTTATTCCCCCCTTGGGGGGCGGGGGGGCTGAGCAGTAATGCGTAACATGCTTCTGCTGTGGCTTTAGTTGTTTTCCAGTTTTGTGTTTGTTTTTGTTTGAGCAACCATGTTTTCAGATCATCAACTGTTACCATATTTTTATCAATATCCATAAATGCTTCGATCATCATGGCCTGGCTTTCAATAGGTGCCTGGTGCCAGTAATAACCGCCGGTTGTCCATTCTTTCCAGTACATGCCCAGTTCTTCTTTGTTGATGGAATTTTCTTTTAAGGAATTGATAATTGCTTTTGGCGTTATAGCATCATTGCTGCGGTGCAAAGCTAAAGCGATCATAGCCTGCATATACTTGCTGTTGCTAAGCCAGTATTTTTTTGCCTGGCCAGTGTAATAATTGTAAGCCGTTTGAGATGCTGCAGCAACTTTATACTCGGGGAAGAAACTCCGCATGTATAAATACTGAATTTGAATGTAGCTTAAATGATTATC
>JANOVD010000587.1:0-3508 GCA_031417255.1 Chitinophagaceae bacterium | reverse complement strand
CATATTAACAAACCGGGCTCTGAAAAAACCAACAGGTGCATCGGTTACCAATTCCTGAATGGGCACTACATACGGATTAAACGGTGTTGGGTTTGGTGTGGTATCAGTTATGTAAAATGTAGTGTAGCTGTTTATGCCCAGGTCGTAATTCTTATTACTTATTGTATCGCCTGCTACGGGTGTATTGTTGGTTCTGTTTAATATTATTTTTATATTAATAGCTAAACCCGGTGCAACGCCTGTATATGCCGGTGAAAGCGGAAATGCGCCTCCATATCCCAAAGGAGCTGCATTTATTTTAGCACCATTTACAAAAACATTTACCGATGGCCCTGATGGTGGTGAAACCGTTGTAGGGTTACTAGCTGCATAAGTATTGATAAATTTCACGTATGCTATGTTATTGGAGGGATTAGTCTGCAGAATGGTTAAAGATTCATTCTTATTATAGCATGAATTAATTACCAAAAGGCTTATTGCTGCCGTTATTAGAATTTTAAATTTATTTGTCATTTTCATTTTTTTAAAGATTAAGGTAAAGCAAATCCCGGTTTTATTCTGCAAACCAAGGTTTTACAGTGTTATAATCCAATGCCAATGCACCCAGCCTTGTTAATTCAGGAATATTATAGAGGTATTCTGAATTATACCTTGGCCTGCACCTGTACACCAGTTTACCGTTATTGGTTGGGCTAAGATTAGCAATGGGGGGAGGCGTAAATCCTGCATACACCTGGTTACCTGTTGCAGGGTCAATATCTATGTAATTAAACTTACGCATATCGGTCCAGGTTTGCTGTACTCCCCAGCCATATAAGGCAATATATTTTTGCAACATAATTTGCGACATTGTTAAACTGGTAGCAACACCGGGAACTACAGCAGCAATATAATTAGCTTTTGAAGTGGGTGTAATTGCATATACTGCAGGTATATTTTGCGGATACGTGGTGGTTAGCATGTCAAAGTTTTGACTGATGCCATTCGCATAAGCTGCAAGTGCCAATGGTTTATCACCTTTGCGGTATGCAGCCTCGGCAATAATGAATTGTATTTCAGAGGCTGTCATCATTGGCCAGGGACTGTTGTTTTGGTATAAATACCGGCTGCTGTCCGGACTTGGCGCCGCAGTAGATGTTGGAAGCGTGGTTCCCCAAAAACTTCTGGGATAATCGCCGGCAGTAAGGCCTGCTGCCCCCAGCCAAACGGTAAACCCTTTAAATGTACCATTAATGTTTTCACGAAGCATGTAATATCTTCTTGGATCAGCAACACCGGTAAAAGCCTGGGCATTATTGCCCGACATGAGATCGGCAATATATGATCCCTGCCTGATGGCGCCTATATTGCCCCTGAATGGGCCAAAAAAGTTATTTACTGCAGATATTAACCCACCTGATACTTTAACTGATGCATTATCTGCATTTCCAGCCAACGAAAGATTTGCATATATAATAGCAGAATCGGCATAACCTTTTGAAATAAAATCAGCCTTACGACTCAGGTTAATATAAGAACGGGCCAGAATTCCATACACGAATTTTTTCCATTTGTTTACATCACCGTTGTAAAAAAAGGCATCGCCAATGGCAAGGTTTGCCTGACTGACATTACCACCTGTTCTGTTTAAATAACTTAATGATCGATGACAGATCACACGGCAACTATCATAAAATTCCTGCTGAGTATCATACTTAAATTGTGTAAGACTGGTATTAAATGCTTCCTTTAAAATGGCATCACCGTAAACATTCGTTAATTCCAGCCATCCCCAGGCCCTTATTGCATAACCTACACCTACATAATCCCATTTTTCCTGCTCGGCACCCCATTCAATAATGCGGTTTAAATTGCCACCGTGGCCATAATAAACAGCCGCCCAAAGGCCGCCTGTGTTATCGCTGGCTGTACCACCCGGAAAACCCATCTGGCCGTAAAGTTCGCCACTGGCTTGTGATCCCCAGTATTGTATATAACGGCCCAGTAAAATACCATCGGCCTGAACACCGTAGCCTGTACCTGCTGATGAAAAGAAAGCAGTAAAGCCACCAATTACACCTGGTAAAATAGTTTCAATAGGTACTACAACCGGTGAGTTGGGATTTGGATATGCATCTTCAATTTTTTTCTTACAGGACGTTGCTAAAACGATGCTCAGCAACCCAAAGAAAAATATCGGTTTTATCATTTTATTTTTCATACAAAAAAATTTAAAATTTACTGTTATAGTTAATCATTAAAAACTGGCTTTTAAACCAAAACTTAATCCAAGTGGAGTGGGGGCATTGCCCAAATCCATTCCGTAACCGCCCACACCCAGTGTGCCGGGGTTGTTGGCATTAATGGAAGGGTCTGCACCTCTGTAATTAGTTGAAAGGATCAGATCATTTCCTGTAATAAAAAGACTCATGGCTTTTAAATATTTAACACGTTTGGTAAGTTTTTCAGGCAACCTGTAATTTAAAGTGATATCCCTTAACCTTAGCCAGTTAACATCTTTTTCAATAAACTCTTCATCTGGCATAGTAGTATAATAAGTACTTAAGAAATTGGGAATAATTACAATGGTATTTTTTGTTGGGTTGTTGGTATTTTGTAAACCGTCGTTAAGAACGCCATTAACTATAATAGCATCATTACGGTATGCAGTTCTGGCACTTTTACCAATAACGGTCAATACCTGGTCTGTTCCGTTATAAATATCCCCGCCAACTTTTAGGTCCCATAAAAAACTTAAGGACCAGTTTTTATATTTGAAAGTATTTAAAGTTCCAAGTGTAAAATCAGGGTTCCTGTCGGCAATAAGCTGATTACCGCCATTGGTTAATGGTAAACCGGTTGAAGCATTGATAAGGATCTGGCCGGCCTGATTACGCTGATAAGTGGAACCTGTAATAGTACCGGTAGAATGGCCTCTTATCAATCCAGCCCTTACGTTAGAGATGTAGGTGTCTGAATTATAATAATCATTTAAAGGCCCGATTGATTCAGGCAGGGTTAACACCTCACTCCACATGTGAGAGAAGTTAAAATTAATATTCCAGTTAAAATTTTTCTTTTTAACTGGAGTAAGGTTTAAAGTAACTTCAATACCCTCATTACGTAAAGAAGAAGCATTGGTTGTATTTAATACAGCACTGGTAGCATAACTGGCCCTGAAACCCTGGCTAATCTGTTGTGTACAAAGTGTATTATAATAAGCGGCCTCTACACTAATTCTGCCATTTAAAAACCTCATTTCTGTTCCTATTTCGTAGGTTGATTGCCTTTCGGGTACCAGGTCGGGGTTATTATTGGTAAAACTATAAGTGAATGTACCGCCGGGATTGTTAGAGCTGCTTTGGTTAGGTACAAAAACCCTTTGGTTGCTATAAGGGTCATTCAATCTGGCTGTATTTGCCAGAGAACCCCGTAGTTTAAAGTAGTCCAGAATTTCTCCTTTTTTCAGTATCGGGAAAATGTCTGATACAATCAAACTCATACTTGCACCGGGGTAATTATAATTATT
>JANOVD010000586.1:0-1525 GCA_031417255.1 Chitinophagaceae bacterium | reverse complement strand
TGCACAGGTATTTTATTTATTTTATTTTAATTTTTAAGTTTTATGAACATTTATGTTTCAAATTTGAGCTTTAACACCAGCGATGCTGAGTTAAGCGAACTTTTTTCAGCTTTTGGCGAAGTTTCTTCTGCTAAAGTTATTACTGACAGAGAAACCGGAAGATCACGTGGTTTTGGTTTTGTTGAAATGCCTTCTGAAGAGCAGGGCAAAGATGCCATGCTTGGCCTGAACAACAAAGAAGTTGAAGGCCGTGCAATGTCTGTTTCTGTAGCTAAGGAAAGAGAAGAAAGAAGTAGCAACGGCGGCGGAAGTCGTGGTGGTTACGGTAACAACCGCAACAGCGGTGGTGGTGGAAGATGGTAATTTTTAATTAACTGACTTTCATATAAAGAGCTCTTATAGGGCTCTTTTTTTATGCTGCTCATATTGTTATCTTTACCCAAGACATAAAGAAATCTAAAATGCTCAAAAACAGATTCATACTCATCACAGTAATTCTTTTATTTTCAGTTACACTGCATGCACAAAAAGATGCAAAATTTTCTGAAGAAATGAAACAGGAAATGTGCAACAAAGTAAAAGCCGCCACACAACACGCCTGGCAGGGCTATAAACAATATGCATGGGGTGCCGATGATCTTAAACCTTTATCAAAAGGGCCAAAGACCTGGTACAAAAAATCAATGCTGATGACACCCGTTGATGCATTTGATACTTTTACTTTACTGGGTTTAACAAAGGAAGCTAAAGAAGCCAAAGATCTTATCTTAACCAAACTTGATTTTAATATTGATAATGATGTACAGGTTTTTGAAATTACCATCCGTTTGCTTGGCGGTTTAATTACTGCCTATGAACTGGACGGCAATAAAAAATTTCTTGCCCTGGCTAAAGACCTTGCCAACCGTTTAATGCCTGCATTTAATTCAAAAACCGGAATGCCTTACCGCTATGTGCATTTGCAAACCGGCAAAACAAGAGACGGCATTAATAACCCCGCAGAGATTGGAACATTGATGATGGAATTTGGTAAACTGAGCAAAATAACCGGCGATAAAAAATATTACAAAGCAGCAAAAAAAGCCATCATGCTGGTTTACAAAAGCAGGAGTGTGCTTGACCTGGTGGGAGAGCAGATCGATATCAATACCGGAAAATGGATAAATACCCGCAGCCATATCGGTGCCTACATAGATTCTTATTATGAGTATTTATATAAAAGCTGGTTGCTTTTTGGCGATAAGGATTTTAAGACCGCTTTTGATGTACACAATGCTGCCATAAAAAAACACCTCATCAGCAAAACAGATAATGGCTGGTTTATGCACCAGGTTGATATGAACACCGGTAAACTGATTGGTACAACTTACGGCGCACTGGAAGCTTTTTACGCTGGGCTTTGTGCTTTTGCCGGCGATCTTGTAACTGGCAGGGAAATACAGGAAGCCAATTATTATATGTGGACCAGGTTTAACATTGAACCCGAAGAATTTAATTTTAAAACTGATACCATTATCAGTGCCTA
>JANOVD010000585.1:0-11997 GCA_031417255.1 Chitinophagaceae bacterium | reverse complement strand
ATAGTAAATTTGACATAGTTCTTAAATATTAATGTTGCCTCACTTTGAACACATTTTGTGCCATAGTGAGGCTTTTTTAATATTTAGTTATCCTCAAATCCTTTACCAGTGTGGATTACGTGTTTTCAGGAAGACCCTATTCATAATAAAAAACCGTCCAGCCTCAGGCTGCACGGTTTTTTTATTTCTTCCTATTCTATTAATCAGTTATCCTGTGCCCGGCATTTACCCAATCTACAATTTTCTGTTTATCAATTGCAGTTAATGGTACATTGGGAGCTGCCGGCATAAATGTAGGGTTGCCATCCACAGCTCTTATTTTTATCCGGTCCCAGGAATTAACAACATCATTATCCAGATCAAAATTTTTACCACCACTTATAGCGCCATTCAGGTGGCAGGGGCCACAGTAACCATTAATAATCGTTCGTACTGCATAAAATTTTGGCCCATACCCTTTAATAACTACCGCTAATGTACCCGAACAGTTATTGGCATTTTTTGCGGTAAGCGTATAATTACCGGCAGCCAGGTTAAAGAAATTAGTAGAAGGCTGAAAAACGCCGCCTCCAATGCTATATAATAAACCCGAACCAACAGGAGAGGTAACTGTTATTGTTCCCTGTAGCAGGCCGGTTGTAGTATGTGTAAGACTTGCCACCGGGGTAATGGTTACACCGGCACATGGATCAACAATTACCGGTGGCGGAGCTACAGTATCAGATTTTGAACATGCGGCAAAAAATACTGCAGTGATGATGGCTGAATACAATAGGTATTTTTTCATTGTATTAAATTGTGTTATAAATATAGCGTAAATAAATAAAATTTACAGGTATAATTGTTCAATTGACCAGTCAGGTTATTGGCCGGTGTAAAATTATGATTCAGAAATATTGGTTATCGCTGCTTTAAACTAACTGTAATATCAGTTATGTCCGCATGTTGAAATTCCGGAGGTTCGTCATTTTGGGATATTAACAGCGGGCGTACCAACAGGCCTGCATTAAACCTGGTATTAAAAGGCTGCATGAAGCAGGTGAATGCGATAATTAAATTGATCTAGAAATATTTTTATGTAAAACATTTTGTTTTCTCATCATGGTGCCAAACATTGTTATGAGAAAATATTTTTCCGTTACCGCAGTTATCTTATTATTTACACTTGCTTCAAAAGCGCAAATGCCACAACTTACTGTTGATGGTAAAACCAATAATGGGGTACAGTTACAGGCATTAAAAATAGAAGTAAAAGTATGTGGCACTGTGGCCAGAACCACCTGGCAGATGACTTTTAAAAACACTACATCAAAAATTCTGGAAGGCACTTTGAATTTTCCATTGAAAGATGGGTTAAGTATAAGTAGATATGCTTTGGATATTAATGGAAAAATGAGAGAAGCTGTACCTGTTGACAGGAGTAAAGGAACAGAAGTATTTGAGACCATCGAAAGAAGAAGAGTAGATCCGGGGCTATTGGAAAAAGTGGATGGTAACACTTTTCGTACAAGAATTTATCCGATCAATGCAAATAGTACCCGTACAGTTTTAATTGGTTACGAAGAAGAACTGCCACTCACCGCCAATGCTGCATTACATTATTATCTGCCTTTGAATTTAAAAGATACAGTTGCAGACTTCAGCCTGGATGTATCAGTTATACAATCAGCCATACAGCCCGTTTTTGATTCTTCCCTAAATGAAAACATTCAGTTTGCCAACAGGAATAACCTGTATGTGGCCTCTGTTAACAAAAAAAATTATGTACCGGGATATTCTCTTTCATTCAGTATACCAAAACCACTGGATGCTGCTGAAGTGATGCTGCAGGAATTCGAGAACAACTATTACTATCTCATCAATACCATGCTGCAAAAGAATGAACGGGAAAAAGTATTACCAACTTCAATTGGTTTGTTATGGGATGCTTCGCTTAGCGGCAGCAACCGGAATACAAATAAAGAAATAGAATTGCTGGATGCTTATTTTAAAAAGATAAACAATGCATCTGTAAGCCTGGTTGTTTTCAGTAACACCATTAAAAGTGCGCAACAGCTTTTTATACAGCAGGGAAACTGGGATGCATTGAAACAGGTACTTGCGGCTGTTGTGTATGATGGCTCAACAAATTTTGGCAACCTCAATTTAAAAAATATAAAAGCTGATGAATTTATTTTAGTGAGTGACGGGCATCAAACACTTGGTAATAAACAAATACAATTGAGTAATAAAACTGTTTATTGTATCAATACCGCAGCATCGGCCGATTACAGTAATTTAAAATTCATAGCCGGTAAAACAGCAGGAGTGGTTATTGACCTGCAAAGTATAACAATTGCAGAAGCGCTGAAGAAACTTACCAATGAACCATACCGTTTCCTTGGTATTAAACAAAATGGGTTCGTAAAAGAAAATTATCCATCCATACCTGTTGTAGTTAATGCAAATTTTACAGCTGCTGGCATTGCAACAGAAGGGGTGCAGGAAATTGTTTTGCAATTTGGCTATGGCAATACTGTCACTTATGAAAAAGTGATAACCATTAATACCGAAACACAGCTCTGCGAAAATTTTGACATCACCAAAGTGTTTGCGCAAAAGAAAATAGCAGAACTTGATATTCAATACAACCAAAACAAACGTGAAATTGAAAGCGTTGGCAGACAGTTTGGCATTGTTACACGGAACACATCTTTAATTGTGCTGGAAACAGTAAATGATTATGTATTGTACGATATTGAACCACCTGCAGAACTGAGGCCGGAATATGAACGTATCATGAAGCAAAGACGTGGCGATATCATTACAAAAAATAAAAACGAACTGCAAAACTCATTGGATATGACTGCCGCTTTAAAGAAATGGTACGATCCAAAGACAGCAAAAAAGGAAGAAGGTGAAAAGAAAAGAGCAACAATTACAACAGCACCTGTACAAAATAATCCTGTGCAGGTAACACAACCCCGAACCCAAACAGCAAGGCCAACAGGTGATTCTAAAATTGTTTCTGGTAAGGTTATCGATAAAGATGGTAACCCGGTTTCTTTTGCATCAGTAAAAGTTAAAGGCACCAATACCGGAGTTTCAGCCGATGCAAATGGCACCTATTCTCTAAGAGTAAGAAAAGGGGATGTGCTTGTAATTTCAGGTGCAAGTTTCAGAGAATCGGAAACTCGGATAGGTGAGCGGCCTGTTGTAAATACTGTTTTGAAAAAAGGAGGGACTGATTTACAAGAGGTGGTAGTAACAGCTGCTTTTGGCATAAAACGTACAGCAAGAAGCACATCATCAAATGTTCAAAACTTATCCGCTGACCAGATTAATATTATTCAACAGTCAAACGTAAATAATGCTTTGGCAGGTAAAATAGCGGGCGCACAAGTTCGTAACCAGTATTTTGCTAAACCTGGTGCGGAAACAACTGTCAGATTACGTGGTGAAAATGGATTTGGCGTTGTTGTCAATGCATTATATGTAGTTGATGGAAATATTGTGGCTGGCCATGCTGATATTAATACCGACGATGTTAAAGATTTTTCGGTGTTACAAGGTCCTGCAGCTTCAGCCTTATTTGGTCCTGACGGATCAAATGGTGCTGTTATCATTACTACAAAAAATTTCAAACCAGATTCTGCCTACAAAAAAATACAGGATAAAATAGCAGCAGAAAATAAGCCAGCCGAACCGCCTTTCGATATTAATACATTTGATTACATCAAAGCAATCAAGCAAACCGAAAAAGCCAACCGTTATGGAAAGTATCTTGAGCTGAGACAATATTACATCAGTAAGCCAACTTACTTTTTTGAAGTAGCCACTTATTTATTAAAGACAGGAGATAAGGCCAATGGACTTACTGTGCTCACCAGCCTGGCAGAACTGGAGAACGGCAATTATGAATTATATAAAATGCTTGGCTATAAATTAAAAGAAGCCGGGGATTATGAAGGAGAACTTGCTGCTTTTAAAAAAGTACTGGAACTTCGGCCGGCAGATCCGCAAAGCTACAGGGATTGTGCACTGGCGCATGCAGACCTTGGTAATTATCAGCAGGCATTGGATATGTTGTATGAAGGCATGACAAAAAGCTACAGCACTGAAATGAACAGGATGTACTATGGCATTGAAGAAATATTTTTAACAGAAATAAACCGCATGATCGGGCTGCATAAAAATAAATTGGACCTGAAAAATATTGATAAGAAATTAATTGTTCCCATGCCCTCAGATGTGAGAGTGGTGATGAACTGGAATAAAAATAATACAGATATTGACCTGTGGGTAACTGACCCCAATGGAGAGAAATGCTTTTACAGCCATAAAGCAACCACAATAGGAGGACGTATATCTGATGATTTTACTGAAGGTTTTGGCCCTGAGCAGTTCATGCTAAAAACCGGCATTAAAGGGAAATATAAAATTCAGATAAATTATTTTGGCGATACGCAGGTAACCCTTGCCGGCTCAACTACAATCATGGCCGAGATCTACCTGTATTATGGTACAGCCAAAGAAGAAAAAAAGATTGTTACACTTCAAATGGAAAAGGGGAAGCAGGGCGAAATATTTATTGGAGAAGTTGAATTATAATACAGAGCCGGGGTTATTGAGAAATGGCCCCGGTCTTTTTAGTGTTTATGGTTAGTAATAAATCCGGCAAAGAGCAGCAGTACCTAAAAGTACACCCTGGCTGGTTCTGATATTTTCCCTTAATTCAATCCATTTTATTTCAGCATGAAATTTACCGGTTGCTACATCAAAGTACCAATTCTGAAATATCCTCAACTGGTTCAGATTATCCGCCGAATGCATGTGCTTCATGGCCCGGTAACCTTTTATATTGCCTTCATTATCATATTCGGCTATGGTGTCGCTGCTCATCTCCCAGGTAAATATCTCTTTTGCCGGTATGGGTTTATTTGTTTCGGGATCAATGGCTTTTAACTTACCTTTTTCTATTTGCCTTTTATCCTTATTTTTTTCTGCTGATATCAATTCTCTGCGGATGGATTCCATGGCATTTGGATAATCGTCCAGGTAAAAATAAAAGTTGAGTAATGCCGGGTAAATATCTGTTTCTTTTGTATTGAAGCCATAGGTTTAGGATAAACTTATTGCCTTTTTGTAATACTTAATGGCTGTTTGGTAATCTTTATTGGTTTGATAAACGGAACCGGCTTCGTTTGTAGCCAGAACTATACCTTTTTTGTAATTCAGTTTTTCGGCTAAAGATAAAGCCTGTAGCGAAAATTCTTGTTGTGTGTTTTCAGGGTTATATTGTATTGATGAAAGCGGGATAAGCCTGTTAACCTTTACAGTATCTTCCGGAGTGCCAATTAATACCTGCTTTAGCGAATCAATTTCTTTTTGACGCTGAATTTCAAACAGGTTTATTTTATAAGGCTGTACTTTTACCGGCAAGGTTTTAATCAGCAATAAAAAAAATAGTATCAGGCTCCAATATTTCATCAGTAGTAAAAAATGTATAGTCAAACTTAATACAAATAACCAGCCGCTGCAAGTAGTGTAGCTTTAGTATATTTGCTGCTTTAACTTATGCGATGCAATTAATACCGGTAACTGATACTATAACAGCAAAAGAATTCATTCAAACTTCTGTACTGTTAAATATAAAAGATCCCAATTGGATACGCCCGCTGGATAAGGACATTAATGAGGTTTTTGATAAAGAAAAAAACAAAACTTTTCGTTTTGGAGAAGCAATACGCTGGGTTTTAAAAGATGATTCCGGCAAACTTATTGGCCGTATTGCTGCTTTTACCAACAAAAAATATAAGAACAAGGGAGATGATGTACCCGTAGGGGGCATTGGTTTTTTTGAATGTATCAATAACCAGGATGCTGCCAACCTTTTATTGGATAATGCCCGCCACTGGCTGATACAGCATGGTATGGAAGCCATGGACGGCCCCATTAATTTTGGTGAACGAGACCGCTGGTGGGGATTGATTACTGAAGGTTTTACCCCTCCCTTGTATTGTATGAACTATAATACACCGTACTACGTTTTACTTTTTGAAAATTATGGGTTTAAATTATTTTATAACCAGATCTGTTTTGCAATGGATGCACAAAAACCGATTGCTCAAAAAACCATCGACAGGCATAAAATTCATGAAGCCGACCCCGACATCAGTTTTGAGATCATTAAAAAAAATAAACTGGAAAAATATGCAGCCGATTTTGTGGAAGTGTATAATAAAGCCTGGGCCGGGCATGGCGGACTGAAACAGATTAATAAGGAACTGGTACTCATCATGTTTAAAAAAATGAAACCGGTGATGGACGAAAGCCTGGTTTATTTTGCTTACCACAAAGGAACCGCCATTGCCATGTTTATTAACCTGCCCGATATTAACCAGTACTTTAAACACCTGAACGGCAAATTTGGCCTGTTACAAAAACTGGAATTTGTTTGGCGGCAAAAATTCAGACGGTCGAGGAAATTTGTTGGGGTGGTATTTGGTGTTGTACCCGAGTGGCAGGGCACCGGCATTGATTCTTATATCATCGGCGAATGCCGCAAAATTATACAGGTTCCAAATTATTTGTATACCGAATACGAAATGCAGTGGATTGGTGATTTTAACCCCAAAATGATAAATGTAGCAGAAAATTTTGCCGATACCTACCGCAGCCGTAACCTGGCAACCTACCGGTATTTATTTGACCGAACGAAAGAATTTCATCGACACCCGACGGTGTCTTAAAATCTGTATGAGGCAGAATTTGTATCTGCGATACAAATCTTTTAGCCACGAATTACACGAATTGTCACGAATGATAATTTATTAGTGGAAATTGGTGTAATTCGTGGCAAAGAAAAAACTACGAAGTAGTTTAAAACAAATTCGATTTTACAGATTAGATTACCGAAATTAGCAGCTATGGATAAGTTTATTGTATCGGCAAGAAAGTACAGGCCACAGATTTTTTCAACTGTAATCGGGCAGTCGCATATTACCACCACATTAAAAAATGCCATTAAAAATAATCAGCTTGCGCATGCATTTTTATTTTGCGGCCCCAGGGGAGTGGGCAAAACAACCTGTGCCAGAATTTTGGCAAAGACCATCAACTGCGAACACCAAACACCCGATGGCGAAGCCTGTAACATCTGTAACAGTTGTGTTTCGTTTGATGCAGGTACATCTTTAAATATTCATGAGCTTGATGCTGCAAGCAATAATTCGGTAGATGATATACGTACTCTTGTTGAACAGGTTCGCTTTGCACCACAGGCCGGTAAATACAAAGTGTATATTGTGGATGAGGTACACATGTTAAGCTCTTCAGCATTCAATGCATTTTTAAAAACACTGGAAGAGCCACCACCGTATGCAATTTTTATTTTAGCTACCACAGAGAAGCATAAAATTATTCCAACCATACTCAGCCGCTGCCAGATTTTCGACTTTAAAAGAATTACCAATAACGATACCATTGATCATTTACAGGAAATATGTGGCAAAGAAAATATAAAAGCCGAAAAAGCCGCCCTGCACATTATTGCACAAAAAAGCGAAGGTTGTTTAAGAGATGCATTAAGTATAATGGATAAGATTGTAAGTTTTACAAATGGTGAATTAACCTATAGCAATACTTTAGAGCACCTGAATATTTTGGATGAGGATTATTATTTTAAACTGCTTGATTGTATGCAGCAGCAGCAATTAAGTGATGCCATGCTGTTGTATGATGAAATAAACGGCAAAGGTTTTGAAGGCGATACGTTGCTGGAAGGGTACAGCGAATTTATAAGAAACCTGTTGGTAAGTAAAGATGCAAAAGCAGCAATTCTGCTGGAAGTGGCAGATGATTTTAAACAAAAATATTTGCAGGCTGCACAACAAATTTCTGTGGGCTGGTTAATTGCAGCTTTGAATTTATTGAACGAAGCAGAAATAAATTATAAACAGGCACGCAACAAGCGCCTGCATGTAGAGTTGGCCATCATCAAACTCTGTTACCTGATGCAGGCAATTGAGTTGGTAAATAACGAGGGTACGGTCTCTAAAAAAAAAGTAGTTGAAACCAGCCGCCCGGTTGCGTTTAAATCTATTCAGCCAATAAAAGTAAAGGAATACGAACAAACTGTTGCATCACAACCTGCCATTAAAAAAAATACAGAGGCCAAATTAATTATTGAAGAACCCGAACTAAGGATCGATAAAAAAGATACAAAGCCTGCCGCAGTTGAACCCAAAAAATCGCTCGGCTCCCTGGATGCCATCCGCAAAAAAGTAACAGCACAAAATAACGCAAACGGAAATGGTGTTAAAGAACTTACTGAAGAAGAATTGCGGTTGTGTTGGGGGAAGTTTATCGATAAACTCAGCGCCAAAAAAAATCATTCGGCTGTTACCAATTTTAAAATGGCAGCGTTGAAAATTATTGATAATAATTCAATAGAGATCATTACAGAAAATAATATTCAGCAAAAATTTATTGAGCAGGAACGTGCCGGGCTGGTTGATGACCTGCAACAATATTTTTGCAACCGCCAACTTACTTATACTGTCATCATCACAGAAAAAGAAGCAACCGGCGAGGTGGCCGAAAAACCTTTAAACACCCGTGAACA
This sequence comes from Chitinophagaceae bacterium, assembly GCA_031417255.1. Taxonomy (GTDB): domain Bacteria; phylum Bacteroidota; class Bacteroidia; order Chitinophagales; family Chitinophagaceae; genus Ferruginibacter. Next base: position 3,392 of record JANOVD010000585.1, on the reverse strand, counting down.
ATATCTTAAAATTATTGAGGAATATCCTTTGGTTAAGGAATTAAAAGACAGGCTGCGGTTAGAACTCGATTATTGAGCCAAACTGCCCTTCTTTTCCTCATTTTGCCTTAATTTCGAACCTCAATCCCCGTCCGAACGATCCGGGCGGATAAAATAAGCGATTTATATTATGGCAGAAGTGATACGCATGCCGCTGTTGAGCGATACGATGACCGAAGGGAAAATAATATCCTGGAACAAAAAAGTGGGAGATAAAGTAAAAGCAGATGATGTGCTTGCCGATGTGGAAACCGATAAAGCAACCATGGAAGTAAACGGATATGTGGACGGAACATTATTATACATTGGTGTACCCGCTGGCGAAGCGGCAAAAATAAATCAGATCATAGCTATTGTTGGAAAAGAGGGCGAAGATTATAAAGGATTGTTAGATTCTGAAAAGAGTGAAACTAAACCAGAATCTAAAACCAAAGAAGCGGTTGCCGAAGTTTCATCAAAGACAAACTCAACCACAGAAGCTGCTCAACCCAAAACTCTCCCGATAGCTATCGGGACAAAACAAGAAACTGTTCCCCTTCCAGCCGGTGCAAAAGAAATCCGTATGCCTTTATTGAGCGATACGATGACCGAAGGAAAGATTGTTTCCTGGAATAAAAAAGTAGGCGATTTTGTAAAAGCAGATGATGTGCTGGCCGATGTGGAAACGGATAAAGCAACCATGGAAGTGGTGGGTTACGAAGAAGGTACATTATTATATATAGGCGTAGAAGCCGGTAGTGCTGCAAAAATAAATGAGATCATTGCCATTGTTGGTAAGGCTGGTACTGATGTGAATGCTTATGTGGCGGCTGAAAAAGCCGGGACAAACAGTTTGCAGCCGGCAGTTGGCAGTGAGGTACAACAAACCACAAATGAGAAACAAGAAACACCCGACGAGAAACAAGAAACGGTAAATACTAACGGCCGGATAAAAGCTTCACCACTTGCAAAAAAACTGGCAGAGGATAAAGGAATTGATATTAGCAAAGTAAGCGGCAGCGGCGATGGAGGCAGAGTTACTAAAAAAGATATTGATGATTATGTGCCGACAACCGACAACCGACAACCGACAACTGACAATAGACAACGGACAACGAGCAACGAGCAACGGGAAACTTATACCGATGTTCCATTAACACAAATGCGTAAAACCATTGCACGCCGCCTTGGTGAAAGTAAATTTGCGGCACCGCATTTTTATTTAACAATGGAAATAAACATGGATAATGCCATCAATGTGCGTACCCAGTTAAATGAGCTGAGCCCGGTTAAAATTTCTTTCAACGATTTTATAATTAAGGCTGTGGCATTATCGCTGCGGCAACATCCTGCTGTTAACAGCAGCTGGATGGGAGATTTTATCCGCCAGAATCACCACATACATATTGGCAGTGCGGTGGCAACACCCGAAGGTTTGATAGTACCGGTGATTCGTTTTGCCGACCAGAAAACCCTATCGCAAATTGCCGCCGAAGCAAAAGAATTATACGGTAAGGCAAAGGATAAAAAATTGCAGCCAAACGAATTCAGTGGAAACACATTCACTATTTCTAATTTGGGCATGATGGATATTGACGAATTTACTGCCATCATCAATCCGCCCGACAGTGCGATATTAGCAGTGGGTACCATTAAAGAAGTAGTGGTTAAAAAACCGGAAGGCTTTGGCGTAAACAACGTCATGAAACTTACCATGAGTTGCGATCACCGTACGGTAGATGGCGCTGTGGGAGCGGCTTTTCTGCAAACACTTAAAAAGTATTTGGAGAATCCGGTAACGATGTTGTTGTAGCTGATAGGGTGGGTCACCCCTTTAAGGGTGGCTCACCCGGTAAACAAAACTAAAGAGAAATTTGATTTAATAAACCTAAAGTGTTAGTTTAAAAGCTGGCGCTTTTTTTATTTTATTGGCCGGGCATTTTATCTTTAATCAGCTTCATTGGCGTCGATTTCTTGTACTTTATATCTTTATTGAACTTTTATCACCGGGAAAAAGTTTCCTTAACATTATGAACAGGTTTAAACTTTTAGGAGTCATTGCAGGTGTCGCAATTTTTCTCACCATTTTTGGTTACTGGGCAAAAATAACACACCAGGCTTATGCGGATAAAACACTTACAGTAGGTATGTGGTCGCTTGCAGTTAGCGCAGGTATATATGTATATTTTATGTTTGCCAACCTTACAAAAAAATAAAGGCAAGTGAAACGTACTATTTTATATTGTATAATCAGTTCTGTTATCCTGTTTATTATTTCTTTTTTTCTCAGCCCTGCAATTTCCAATTTCTTTTTATCGCTTTTCAATGGAACCAATTTGCAATTTGCCGTATATCATCTTAACAGCGGTTTAATAATAGCTTTAAAAGTGAGCTTTTGTATCGGGACAATACCTTTGTTGCTTTTGGTTGCCTGGATCTCCGGCAATATTACATCATTCCGGAAAAGGTCATTTTCTGTTTTAATTGTACTTGTATGTATAGTACTAACTATTATATTAAATGTATTCAGGATCAGCAGTCACGAAATGATAATATCACCCCTCGGTGCTCCAATACCCTTTCCGATTGAAGAATTATGTTTTGAGTATGCAATTATTATCGGTGTAGTTTCGGGTTCAATTATTTCTTATTTTATTTTCAGAAAAAGAAAGACCATTCAGGATTTGAATTTGGAGATTAAAGAGTTTGGAAATAATTGATAAATTTATTTTAGAATTATTCGCTGACTGGAAAATTCCATTTTGTATATCCATCTTCCGGTGCCAGCCCTGAAAGGGCATTATATATAACCACATGGAGAAGCCATGTGTTTGTAAGTAAATACTTGAATATAAGCCCTGAAAGGGCGGAACAGATTTCGCCCTTTCAGGGCTACCTGCTTAATTTTATTTTTAAAAAAACAAAGAGAATAAAGCATCTGGAAATAATTTATAAATATATTTTCAATAAATTTTGAAAATACAAAAACTTCCTTATCTTTGTGATATAAATCATCAACCATGAAACTTTCCGAAGCAAAAGCACAGTTCATCAGCAGTTGGGGCGCCTTTGGTACACATTGGGGAATTAACCGCACCATGGCACAAATACATGCGTTACTGCTCATCAGTCCCGACCCCATTACACAGGATGACATTATGGAACAATTAAGCATAAGCCGCGGCAATGTAAATATGAATACCCGTGATTTGATTGGCTGGGGGTTGGTTGAACGGGTGCTGATTCCCGGTGAACGCAAAGAATTTTTTACTGCCGAAAAAGATATCTGGAAAGTATCTACCCAAATTATTAAGGAAAGAAAAAAGCGTGAGCTTGATCCCATGCTTAAATTGCTAACCCAGCTTGAGCAAATT
>JANOVD010000584.1:0-2908 GCA_031417255.1 Chitinophagaceae bacterium | reverse complement strand
AAAAGGAAGGGTTTTGTTTACAATAATGGCCAGGTCGCGGTTTACAGCCGGGTATTTGGAAACATCTTTATGCTGAATATTTATTTTTTTGTTGAGTTTAAGTAAGCTGTCCCAATTAAGATCGGCATAAAAAACGGGTTGCTTAATATCAAAACGTTCAAGTTTAGCATTACTTATCAAACCAATTTCTGCAACTTTTTCATTTTTAATTGTTGCCAGCAAACTATTTGATAAATCCATATTTTTAGACGGAACATAAGCATCAACCTTTAATCCCAATATATGCATGATCTTTTCAAAAACCGCTTTTATAAAATAAAAATCTACTTTTTCTCCTTTTGCTTTCCAGCTATCATCTGTTTTATTACCGGTTATATAAATGGTCAGATGATTGTTCTCCAAATATTTTCCGGCATCGTCAACAGAATATGTTTTTCCAAATTCAAAAAACTTCAGGTCGTTATTTTTCCTGTTCAGGTTATAGGCAATGGAGGTTAACCCGGTTTCCATCATGGCGGGCCGCAGTATATTTAACTCTTCGCTTAAATTGTTGATCATCTTCACCGTGTTGTGCAAAACAGCATCAGTGTAATAAGCACTGTTGGTGATAGAGTTGGTAAATATTTCCTGAAAGCCGGAGCCGGCAAGGTATTCAGCAATCTTTTCTGTGTATGCCGCTTCATGCGCCAGTGTTTCCACAGCAGGTGCAATGGTAATCATGGTTGGAATATCTACATTGTCCAAACCATCAATACGCATTATTTCTTCTACAATATCGGCTGCAAAGCTTATATCGGGTTTACTAAAAGGAACCGAAAAACGCATTTCATCATCACCTTCTTTCAATAATTCAAAACCAAGACTGCTTAAAATGTTTTTAATGGTATCGCCATGATAATTTTTGCCGCTGAGTTTTTTCAGGTAATGATATTTAAGCGCCACTTCTGTTTTTTCTTTTGGCGAAGGATAAACATCAATGATATCGCTGGCAATTTGGCCACCGGCAATTTCTTTAATGAGTGTGGCAGCTCTTTTTAAAACATTAACAGTGTTACTGATGTCAACGCCTTTTTCAAAACGGGTAGCTGCATCAGTACGCAGGCCATGGTGCAAAGATGTTTTGCGGATGGTTGTTGGGTTAAACCAGGCACTCTCTAAAAAAATATTTTTGGTCGTTGCAGATACGCCGCTGTACATACCGCCGTACACACCTCCAATACACATGGGTTTATCTGCATTGCAAATCATCAGATCTTCTTCAGATAATTTTCTTTCTTTTTCATCCAGTGTAATGAATGCAGTTCCTTCCGGCAGATTTTTTATGATAACTTTTTTGCCGGTTATGGCATCCGCATCAAAAGCATGCAATGGCTGACCGGTTTCGTGCAAAATAAAATTAGTGATGTCAACAATATTGTTAATAGTTTTCAGGCCAATACTTTTTAATTTTTGTTGCAGCCACTCGGGGCTTTCGGCAATGGTAACGCCCTCAATGCTTACACCCGAATAACGCTGACAGGCTTCGGTATTTTCAATAACCACGTCCATTTGCAGGCCCTGGTTATCGGGTTTGAAATTATTTTTAAATGGAGATCTTATTGTTGTTTCTTTTTTATTATGGTGCGATAAGTAAGCACATACATCTCTTGCCACACCTAAATGACTCATTGCGTCAATGCGGTTTGGTGTAAGGCCAATTTCAAAAATAAAATCATCAGTAAGTTTAAAGTATGCAGCAGCAGTGGTGCCAACAAGGGTATCATCAGGCAGAATCATTATACCGTCGTGGCTTTCGCCCAAACCAATCTCATCTTCGGCACAAATCATTCCCTGGCTTTCAACGCCACGTATTTTTGCTTTTTTCATGGTTAAGGGTTCTCCGGCAATGGGGTAGATGGTTGAGCCTATTGTTGCAACAACAACTTTTTGTCCTGCGGCAACATTTGCTGCACCACAAACAATTTGCAGTTTTTCTCCTGTACCAATATTTACTGTAGTGAGTTTTAATTTATCAGCATCGGGATGCTTTTCGCAGGTTAGTACTTCACCAATTACCAAACCCTGCAGGCCGCCTTTTACTGCTTCTTTTTTTTCAAGGCTTTCCACTTCAAGCCCGATAGCAGTGAGTATCTTACTCAACCTTTCGGGGTCAATAATTTCGTGTAGATATTCACAAAGCCAGTTATAACTTATAATCATCCGGTAACTAAAATTTATTTTTAATGGGCAAAGATAGTTTTTTGATTGCTATGCCCGGTAAATGAGAAGCCCAATAATCTAAGAATAGATTTTTGATAATGCAAGGGGTTAAATAAAGGTATTGGTGTAAAAAGAAAATCCGGATATTGTTTAATTGTGAATAAACATAAAGAGAATGCCAATTTTATTGATTTTTCATTTGTTAATTTACTGTGTGTAATTTAGTAATAATCTTAATAAACTATATTTACTGTGGAAAAACATGGGGAAAACGGCTGCAAAAAACATATTTGGTATGATGTGGATAAAAATGAATTCGGACTGATGATTCTTTTGCAATTACCTTAGCCGCCCTGCACCTGATAACCCTAACAAGCAACAGGAATTTTGAACATGGAACTTACTAACTTTAATAAAGACAAAAAGCTGCGCCGTAAAGCGCCGCTAGACATAACCAACATGATGTATGGCAAGTTACCACCACAGGCAAAAGAACTGGAAGAAGCAGTACTGGGTGCCATCATGCTCGAAAAAAGTGCTTTTGATACCGTGGTTGAAATTTTAAAACCCGAATGTTTTTATGTTGATGCCAATCAGCGTATTTACAAAGCCATGCAGGGGTTGGCCATAAAAAGTTTACCGATAGATCTGTTAACCGTTGTTGAAGAATTAAAATTCCGTGAAGAACTGGATGCGGTTGGTGGCCCTT
>JANOVD010000583.1:0-6105 GCA_031417255.1 Chitinophagaceae bacterium | reverse complement strand
GGCAGTTTTTCAGGGATAGAAGGCCGGAGACTTATGGTAAGTTGACGGAACTGTAGAAGCCTCACCCCAACCCCCGTCCGTAACGGCACGGGCGGGCCTCTCCAAAAGAGAGAGAACTGGAAGATTGATGCGAAGATGATGACGTTGTTTTTTATTTACCCGGCTTAAGAATTATTATTTAGCTTCATTGGCGTCGATTTCTCTTGTACTGCATGCCATTATTGAACACTGAGCGAAGCCGAAGTGTTATCGAAGCGTATAAATTAAAATCCAATATGCCTAGTAAATATTTTTTTAAATGAGCAATATCAAACTATTTGAAAGTAAAAAAATCCGTTCTGTTTACAATGAAACAGAAAGTAAATGGTATTTTTCTATTGTAGATGTAATTGGCATTTTAACTGACAGTCCTAAACCAGGAAATTATTGGAAAGTACTAAAACACAGACTAATAAAAGAGGGTAGTCAGTTGGTTACAAAATGTAACCAACTGAAAATGCAATCAGCAGACGGAAAATCTTATTTAACAGATGTGGGCAATACTGAAATTTTATTAAGGCTTATCCAATCCATCCCCTCGCCAAAAGCAGAGCCATTTAAGCTTTGGCTGGCACAGGTTGGCTATGAAAGACTGGAAGAAATTGAAAATCCGGAAATAGCAACCCAACGAACTAGGGATCTTTACAAACAAAAGGGATATCCCGATGACTGGATTGAAAAACGAATGCGGAGCATAGCAATTAGGGAAGAACTAACTGATGAATGGAAGAAACATGAAGTTAGGGAGCAAAAAGATTATGCCATACTTACAGCCGAAATTGCAAAGGCAACATTTGGTTTTACACCGGCTCAGCATAAAAAATTTAAAAATCTGAAAAGAGAAAATTTAAGGGACCATATGACAGATCTGGAACTTATTTTTTCTATGTTAGGCGAAGCTTCAACTTCGGTCCCGATATTTATCGGGATAAAAACAAAACATCCAAAAGGGCTTAAAGAAAATAAAATTGCAGCAAAGCAGGGAGGCAATATAGCAGGTAATGCAAGGAAAGCTTTAGAAATCAAGACAGGCGAAAAGGTAGTTACTAAGAAAAATTATTTACCGGTTTCTAAACAAACAAAACAGTTAAACTGATTTTAAATGTCAATAGCAGCAAACAGATTATCAACAGAGCAATACGCCGAAAACTTCAGCGACATTCATCCGCCCTTTGAAACAAAGGATGCAGCATTGGTGGAAGCAAACCGCTGCCTGTTTTGTTATGATGCACCCTGTATGAAAAGTTGCCCAACGGGAATTAATGTACCCAAATTCATCAAGCAAATTGCTACAGAAAATATCAAGGGCTCGGCGCATACCATTTTTGTAAGTAATATTATGGGAGCAGGTTGCAGCAAGGTTTGCCCCGTTGAAAAATTATGCGAAGGTGCCTGTGTTTATAATTTCATGGAGGAGAAGCCTATTTCCATTGCAAAGCTGCAGCGTTATTCAACAGAAATTGCGATGAAAAATAATTGGCAATTATTCAAAAGAAAAAATGCCGATAACTCCCCTTCAGGGGTTGGGGGTTCAAAAGTAGCTATTGTTGGCGCTGGCCCGGCAGGCTTAAGTTGCGCCCATGTTTTAGCAAGAGAAGGAATTGATGTAACCATTTTTGAAAAAGAAAGCAAGGGTGGTGGCCTGATGACTTATGGAATTGCAGCTTATAAAGTAACACCGCAGTTTTGTAAAGATGAAGTGAATTATATTTTAGGGATCGGTGGCATTGAAATAAAATACAACCAGGAATTAGGAAAGGATATTTCGTTGGCAGAGTTGCAAAAAGATTTTGATGCAGTTTATTTAGGAATTGGTGTTGGCCTGGCAAGGCAATTGGAAATTCCGGGCGAAGAGCTGGAAGGCGTTGAAGATGCCATAAAATTTATTTACGATATACGAGATAAAGGATATGATAAAGTTGCAGTTGGCAACAGGGTTGCTGTAATAGGTATGGGCATGACGGCTATTGATGCAGCCACGCAGGCAAAACGCCTGGGCGCCAAACAGGTTACCATGGTTTACCGCAGAACAGAAAATGAAAAACCCTGTACACAGGTTGAACTTGATATTGCTAAATTAGACGGTTGTGAAATCATCTGGCTTGCTGCACCAAAAGAAATAATTGGAGAGAATAATAAAGTGGCACATCTGGTTTGCAGTAAAATGAAATTAGGTGAACCCGATGCAAGTGGAAGACGTTCACCAATTGATACAGGAGAAACATTTTCTTTAGAAGTTGATATGGTAATTAAAGCCGCAGGGCAAATGCCTTTTGAAGAACTGGTTGATCATTATCACCTGGAGAATAAAAATGGAAAAATAAAAATAGAAAATGAGCAAACAAACATAAACGGTGTTTTTGCCGGAGGCGATGCAGTTAACGGAGGTAAAGAAGTTGTAGATGCTGTGCAGGCCGGTAAAGATGGAGCAAAGGCTATTCTTTGTTATCTCCAAAATAATTAATAATTATTGATTAATAATTACTACAAAAAATATCTATGGCAGATATCTCTTCAAATTTCCTCGGTATAAAATCTCCCAACCCTTTTTGGTTGGCAAGTGCACCGCCTACCGATAAAAAAATAAATGTACTCCGTGCTTTTGAAGCCGGCTGGGGTGGTGTGGTTTGGAAAACTTTGGGCAGCCAGGTAAAAAATGTTTCTTCACGTTACTCGGCTGTAAATTTTGGCGGACATAAAATGATGGGCTTTAATAATATTGAACTCATCAGTGACCGACCACTCGATCTCAACCTGCAAGAAATTGCTGAATGCCTTAAACTTTTTCCCGACAGGGCCATGATCGTTTCGCTGATGGCCGATAATGATAAAAGGAGCTGGCACGAACTGATAAAAAAAGTTGAAGACACCGGCGCTCACGGACTGGAATTAAATTTTGGTTGTCCGCATGGCATGACGGAAAGAGGCATGGGTGCTGCTGTTGGACAGGATCCTGAAATTGCCAGGATGGTGGTGGAGTGGGTGATGGAAGCCGCTCATATTCCTGTGATAACAAAACTTACACCCAATGTACATTCGCCGGTACCAACAGGTATAGCTGTGGTTGAAGCAGGTACTAATGCATTGTCTTTAATAAATACCATTCAATCAGTAACCGGTATTGATCTTGATACTTTAGTTCCCAATCCTTATGTGGCAGGCAAATCTGTTTTTGGTGGTTATTGCGGCCCGGCAGTAAAGCCCATTGCATTAAAAATGCTTACCACCATAGCACAGGATGCTACAACTTCAAAAGTTCCTGTCTCAGGCATTGGTGGTGTATGTACCTGGAAAGATGCGGTTGAGTTTATGTTATTGGGTGCAAGCAATGTGCAGGTTTGTACTGCTGTTATGAATCATGGCTTCAGGATAGTTGAAGACATGTGCGAAGGCATGAATAACTGGATGGATGATAAAGGATTTAAAACGCTGGATGATTTTATTGGTAAATCTGTTGAGAAGATTACACATTGGGAAGATCTGGATATCAACTTTCACCACATCGCCAAAATAAACCAGGATAAATGTATTCACTGCGGGCTTTGTTATATCGCCTGCGAAGATGCATCACATCAATCTATCAACCTGGAATACGGAAAGCCTTATAATAATTACACAATCAAAGAAGAGGAATGTGTGGGTTGTAACCTCTGCCAGTTGGTTTGCCCAGTTAATGAATGTATTACTATGGAAGAACACCGCGTTGCCCCCGAATACCTGAACTGGATTGAGTTTCAGAAAAGAGGCTTGCCTTTGAACGATCATTGACGCAGCAATAATTTAGTGGATTACCTGTTGAAATCCTCGGTTACTTATGTGCATAAACATGTGCAGAACAGGTGTACAAGAGGTGCAAAACATAAGCATCAAAAATTAGGTAAACAGTAATTGTAAAGCGTATCTTTATTGTCCAATTGAGCGGTAGAAGTTTAATAAAGATTGAAGTCCCTTAAAAGATTGAAGTCCTAAAAAGAAAGAAACCAATCAAGCGGAAAGCACCGGGTTAGTAAGATTACGAAGTAAGCAATTATGGAGTAAGAATCAACTTGGTGTTTTTTTATGCCCATACCTCAACAATTAAACTACTCCTGCCAATTCCAAACTCCGTTTACTTATCTTTTTATACTCTACATTTTCTATTATTGCATCGGGGCATGTAACAATTGTTGCGTAATTTAACTTTTTGTAAAATAACAGGTCTCATCTTTATTCATTATTAAAATATATTTTATGCGCTACTTAAAATCATTATTGCTGTTGCTGGGGATTGTAACTCTTTTCAGTTTTATAGTTCCGCCAAAAGCAACACAGGGCTGGACATATATTGGAGATAAGATAGCAGCTTATGGCGTTGACAGGGATGTGCTTTGGGTTACAGGCAACGATGCTTTTAAACAGATTAAACTAAGGGTTACCAGTGCACCGCTACATATAATTGATATGGATGTGTATTTTGAAAACGGGGAAAAAATGAATGTGGCTTTAAGCTTTAAGTTTAAACAGGGACAGGAAAGCAGGATAATTGATTTCCCCGGAGGTTTACGCCAGATAAAAAAAATTGAATTTCTGTATGAAACAATTGGTGTAAGAAAAGGGAGGGCCAGGGTTGCTGTTTGGGGTTTGAAATAAGCAGAAAAGCCTGCCCAAACCGCCGTCTGGGTTTTTCCCGATAGCTATCGGGACTGACGGGGTTTTACTTAATATTTTTTCTCATCCAGTCCTCCTGCGAACCGGCAGACTGATCAAAGGAAACCTGCTCAGCAATTTTTTGCTGACCTTTTAAAATTGATTTGGAAACCAGGTTGTTTTCAATCATTTCATCTTCTTTCATGCCCATCATTTTCATCAGCGGGATAATTTTGTCGCTGCCAAAATGTTTGAACAGTGGTTCGTCAAGCGCACTGTAAACAATAATATTTGTTGCATCCCAATGTTTTATCAACTCAAGTTCTTTTGTATGCAACGGATAATGCTCAACAAAAACCGGCTTTTTATTTTGCAGCTTCGAGCCATGCAGGTGATGGGTTTCGGTAACCATGTTTTCATCCAACCCCTGTTGCCTGAAAAATTCTTTGAATTTTACGGCTGTATCGGCAAACCAGCAGATAAATAAACGATCAGACTCTTTCTGGGCTAATTCAGCGCAGGCGTTCATTTTGGCGGCGGTGCTTACATATGCTCTGTCAACAAAAACAGCCGCTTCGTCCTTTTCTTCTTTCTTGCCAAATAAATTAAATAACATACATAAAATTGAATGGCGAATTTACAGAACAAAACTTCCATCAACAAATCAACATTTATTTTGTTCGTATCTTTAACACAAGTAAGTACAAATGACGAAAGTAAAAAAGGTTTCTTCTGAAGATATAATTGATACAAATTTTATAGAAGTATTTGGAGCAAGGGAGCACAACCTTAAGAATATCGATATTAAAATTCCCAAAAACAAACTGGTGGTCTTTACCGGTGTAAGTGGCAGTGGAAAATCTTCGTTGGCATTTGATACCATTTATAACGAAGGCCAGCGCCGCTACATGGAAAGCTTTAGTGCTTATGCACGTCAGTTTGTGGGAGATATGGAGCGGCCGGATGTTGATAAGATCACCGGTTTATCTCCCGTTATTTCCATAGAACAAAAAACAACTAATAAAAATCCACGCAGTACGGTTGGTACGGTTACAGAAATTTATGATTTTCTGCGTTTGCTGTATGCCAGGGTGGGAGAGGCTTACAGCTATAACACCGGAAAAAAGATGGTGAAGTTCAGCGAAGAAGAAATTGTAACCAACATCTTCGAAAAATTTGAAGATAAAAAAATAAGTTTATTGGCTCCTTTGGTAAGAGGCCGAAAAGGACATTACCGGGAACTGTTTGAAGACATACGTAAGAAGGGATATTTAAAAGTAAGGGTTGATGGAGAAGTGATGGACATTAAACCAAGGATGCAGATCGATCGTTATAAAATTCATGATATTGAAGTGGTGGTTGATAGGCTGGCTGTAACTGATGAAATGCGTTTCAGGTTGAGCCAGAGTGTACAAAAAACGCTGCAGTTGGGAAAAGATT
>JANOVD010000582.1:0-25736 GCA_031417255.1 Chitinophagaceae bacterium | reverse complement strand
GTTCCCCTGGGGAACCGTTCGCCGTGAAACATTATATTTGCTTTATAAAACAGTAAATGCCTAATCTTCAACTAATAGAAACACCAGAATCGTTACTTAAAAAAAGAGAAAAACGTAAGTGGCAAATAGCTTTACGTCGTTATGTAGTACAAAAGGCCCAAAGCGGAGCCTATGCCAGGTATTTTGGACTTGATATTGAAATTTTTAGAGAATGGATTGCTATTCAATTTAAAGATGGTCTCTCATGGGATAATTTTGCAGAGAAATGGCAGTTTGATCATATTGTACCAGTTACCTATTTTGATTTTAATAATGAAGAAGACCTGCTTTTGTGCTGGAACTTTATAAACATACGGGTAGAAAAGATTGAAAATAATAAGGCAAGAGGGAACAGAATAGATGTTATGGGGGTAAGAACATATTTTGAAGATCTATATGACCGAACAAAATATCCATTTTGCTTAAGAATGCTTCAAAAAATAAAGGTAATTGAAGTAAATAATATAGAAAGTAATAAAGAATTGGAAGCTTTCATTATAAATAATCAATTATACTTTGAGCAGATTGCATTATTTGATCAGGCTGATTTTCAGCGACTGAACCAAGGCGCCTCTATCAGCACCGTTCTTGCAGAAAAGGAAATAGTTAAAAAATTTGGTGGTTGATTAAACTACCTTTGCAAGCAATGTTTCAGAATTACGATATAATAGTAGTAGGCGCAGGTCATGCAGGTTGCGAAGCCGCCGCTGCCGCCGCAAACCTCGGTAGCAAAGTGTTGCTTGTAACAATGAATTTGCAAACTATTGCCCAAATGAGCTGTAACCCCGCCATGGGTGGTATTGCAAAAGGCCAAATTGTGAGGGAAATTGATGCTATGGGTGGGTATAGCGGTGTTGTTACGGATAAAAGTATGATTCAGTTCAGGATGTTGAACCGATCAAAAGGGCCTGCTATGTGGAGCCCAAGAGTACAAAGCGATCGAATGTTATTTGCCGCCACCTGGCGTGAAATGCTTGAAAGCACGCTTAATGTTGATTTTTACCAAGACACAGTACGTGCAATTTTAGTAAAAGACGGAAGGGTAACCGGCGTTAGCACGGGTTTGGGGCACGAAATAAAGGCAAAAGCAGTAGTTTTAACGAATGGCACTTTTTTAAACGGTGTTATACATATTGGAGAGAAGAATTTTGGCGGTGGCAGAATGGCTGAAAAAGCCTCAACTGGCATAACCGAGCAATTGGTTTCTTTAGGCTTTGAGACTGACAGGCTAAAAACCGGAACACCACCCAGAATTGATGGCCGAAGTCTTGACTACTCAAAAATGGAAGAACAGAAGGGTGATGATGAAATTGTAGGATTTAGTTATCTGGATATTGATAAAATAAAGCCCGAACAGCAAAAAAGCTGCTGGATTACTTACACCAACGAAAATGTACACGAACTTTTAAAAACCGGTTTTGAACAAAGCCCTATGTATCAAGGCCGTATACAGGGCACTGGGCCAAGGTATTGCCCCAGTATTGAAGATAAAATAAGCAGGTTTGCGCAAAGAGACCGGCATCAGTTGTTTGTGGAACCGGAAGGAAATAACACAATTGAGATATATGTTAATGGGTTTTCAACCTCTTTGCCAGAATATGTTCAATATCAAGCACTTAGAATGGTTCCTGGCTTTGAAAATTGTAAAATGTTTAGACCCGGCTATGCTATTGAGTATGATTTTTTTCCGCCAACACAACTTAAATTCAGCTTAGAAACAAAATTGATTAGTAATCTCTTTTTTGCCGGGCAAATCAACGGCACAACAGGTTACGAAGAAGCGGCCTGCCAGGGTTTAATGGCCGGTATTAATGCTCATCAAAAGACAAGGGAACAAGAACCCGTTATTTTAAAAAGAAGCGAAGCTTATATTGGCGTTTTGATTGATGATCTGATTAATAAAGGGACCGATGAGCCTTACCGTATGTTTACCAGCAGAGCCGAATTCAGAACGTTGTTAAGGCAGGATAATGCTGACTTGCGGCTGACTGAAAAAAGTTATCGCCTTGGCCTTGCATCGCAGGATAGAATGGAAAAGGTAAAAACCAAAAGAGAAAATGTTGAAAAAGTAAAATCTGTGTTGTCTGTTTTAAATCTTGATCCTGAAGAAACCGCAGGATTTTTAGAAAGCGTACAGTCAGCGACGTTATTATCAAAACAAAAGGCCGCCCAGGTATTATTAAGGCCAATGATTGGATTAAAAGAAATGATCAATCAAATTCCAAAAGTTAAAGAGGCACTTGCCGGATTTGATAATGAAACGCTTGAGCAGGCTGAAATACAGATTAAGTATGATACCTATATCGAAAAAGAAAAAGAACTCGTTTCCAAAATGAGCCAGCTGGAAGACCTTATTATTCCTGAAAATTTTAATTACGAAAAACTGGTTTCGCTGAGCAGCGAAGCCCGCCAGAAATTTACAAAAATAAAGCCCAGAACATTGGGACAGGCTTCCCGGATTTCGGGAGTTAACCCCAGCGATGTACAAATATTAATGGTTTTTATGGGCCGATAAAACAAAAATTTATGAGCCTTAATTTTAAAAATAATACTCCCAAGGAATTAATATTTGAACACGTAGCAGAGTATCTTCATCTTAAAAATTTAAAAATTGATAAGCAGGACAATACACGTCCCTGGGGCGGCTTTTTTGTAATTGAAGAAGACGAGGCAGAAAAATTTATTGATCTGTATTTTTCAGGGTTTAAAAAGGAAGAATTAAATATTTCGGGTAAACTGAGCCCGAAAATTTTAATAGTTGGCCCGGAGAAAAGATTAAGTTGGCAGTATCACAACCGCAGAGCCGAAATCTGGAAATTGATTGGAGGAAAAGCCGCTGTGGCAACAAGTGATACTGATGAAGAAAAAGAAAAAAAATATTTAAATATAGGAGAGATTGTACAGTTAAAACAAGGCGAAAGGCACAGGTTAATTGGTGTGGAAACCTGGGGAATAGTTGCTGAAATCTGGCAACATACAGAAAAAGAAAACCCTAGCGATGAAGAGGATATTATAAGGCTAAAGGATGATTTTGGAAGATAATAAAAAACCAACGAAATCATAAAGTTTTGCAAAATAGGTGCTGTTGGGTATTATTTGTTATGCAATTAAGATTTACTTTTCCTCTATTATTAAGTACCTTATTTAATCATTGCAACCAACATTTCTGCTGATGAAATATCTTTTATTTCTGCTTTCTGTATTTAACACAAATAACTTGCTTTCGCAAACTAAGCTGGCGCTTATTGTAGCTGTGGGAGAATACCCGGCAGCTAGTAAGATACCGCCAATAGCATCTACAAATGATATCAAGTATATTAAAACAGCACTAAGCAGAAACGGGTTTGAAGAAAAAAATATTGACACATTAATTAATAGTAAGGCAACCAAAGCTGCTATTTTAAATGCCCTTACCCAACTTTCAAAAAAAGCCAAACAAAATGATATCGTTGTCATTCACTTTTCCTGCCACGGCCAACAAATAAGAGATCAAAAAACAATTGAGCTGGGAAAAGATGAAGACGATGGATATGATGAGGCATTTTTACCTTATGACGCCATGGCAAAATATAGCCCTACCGGTTACAAAGGTCAAAATCATTTGCGTGATGATGATCTTTACCCTATCCTTTTAGATATAAGAAAAAAAATAGGTACACAAGGTAGCTTGTTGGTGCTTTTAGATGCATGCCACTCTGGAACCGGTACCCGTTCTGAAAGTTTTGCAGTAACAAGGGGAGAACCAATTCCTTTTGCTAACCCCGAAAATCCGTTGGATTCGGTTATAAACCTATCGGCTGCAGAAGGCCAGGGCTTTTTTGAAACTATCTCCGATTCTGTTTCTAATATGGTAGTAATAAGCGCCTCCTCGCCACACCAGGAAAATAAGCAAATAAAAATTAAGAATGAAGAACTCGGTTCTTTGTCATATTCTTTTTATAAAGCATTAAACGAAATGAGCTCTGGCAATACCTATCAACTGTTGTTCGAAAAAATAAGGGCAACCATGCAGGCTTTTATACCCGAACAAATACCTATGATCGAGGGAAATGAACAGCAGGTTATTTTTAGTGGAATATATCAAGCTAAAGAAAACAAAGTGTATATAAGGGTGGGTTATAAAGAGGGCATTGGTATTGAAGATTCTATATTTACAGTTGACAAAGGCTTATTGGATAATATAGCAAACGGAACCCGGTGTAAAATATATAAGGCTGAAAGTAAAGAAGTTTATACTTATGCTGTTATAAAAAGAGTTGAAAATTTCAGAAGTTACGGCATTGCTGAAAAAAGCCTCAGCAAAAATGAATTATACGAAGTACAGATGGATGAAGAAAATTACGGCAACCTGGAAGCAGGCTTAAAGCTTAGTTTTATTGAAACTGACGCTGCATCAAAAACCATCGAAAAACAGGTTAAACAATTAATAAAACCGTATAGTTTTTTAAAAATTTCCGACAAGGCCGACTTTCAGTTAGAAGTAAAAAATAGCAAAGAAGGGAAAATAGCATTACTTACAGACAGAAACAATAAACCAGTTTGGTCAGCAAGTATTTTAAACAGGGATTCACTATCTGCTGAAGACAAAAAACAATTGATTCTTAATATAAAAAAAGTATTAAGAATAAAATATTTACGCACCATGCCCGATGGTGGAGAACTGGCTCAATATGTTTCGGCAGAAATAATCCCTGCAAAGGAATACAACAAATCGGCAGGAATAGAATTGGAAATTGGTGACGGATATGCAATTCATATCAGAAACAAGAGCAGTCAAAATCTTTACTATACTATTTTGGATATTTATCCTGATAATAATGTTGAGATCATGTATCCATATAATGGAAAAGAACCGGCAGATTATATTGTAGAGAAAAACAATGTAGTTGTAAGAAAACTTGCAGTAAGTAAAGGCTCGCCAGCCGGTGTGGAAATTTTAAAAATAATAGTTTCAAAAGAGCCTATGGACCTAAGAAGCGTATTTGAGAAAAAAATCACTCGAGATAACATGCAATCCTTTCAAACTGTAATAGATGATTTGTTTAACGAAGATCGGGGACAGGCTGCAACAAGAGGGGATATATCAAATATAAAAGCCGAAGAAATCGGAATAATCAGCGTTAGTTTTATCATTAAAAAGCAATAATTAAATTCATTGAATTTACTTAATAAAAAATATTACCTCTTTGCCTTATTCCTGTTAATAAACGCCTGCAGTTTTGCACAGGGCCTTATTAAAACCGAAGATAAGGAAATTATTTTTGAGGTGTATTATGTTCACCAGGAACAAGATACCATAATTGCGTTTATCAAGGGCGCCAAAGCGGTCGAGGTGCAAAAAGGCGTTTCGGCCAAAGCCTACCAGGCTTACCAGAAAGCGAAAGATAATACTGAACCAGACAGGGAATTTAAGATAATTGGTTCAGGAAGGGTTGTAAGGGCTGATAGCCTGATAGCTTGTTTTATAAAACTTAATAAATTCTCTGAACCCCTGCGTGAGGGCGATATGATCGGGCTAAAAATAAATGTTCCAGCATTGGAATACCGAAGTATTTTTTCCGAATTGATATTTAATAAGATATTGCTTGCTAATATTAATAAGACAAATTTTTATGCATTGCATGACCTGGTAGCTAATGACAGCAGGCAAAAAGAAGACTCTTTATACAAGATCATGATAGCGGATCTCAAAGAGTCGTATGAATTTTTGAAAACATTAGACAATCTTCCCGAAAACGTTACAGCAAAGATGACAGCAGGTAGATATCCTGGTAAATCGGTACTGGAGATTATGCGTGATGCAACAAAGAAAGATATTGAAAGCTTTTTGTTTTTTGTAAAAGATTTTCCGGCAAAATACATGTCGCAATCCTACAAGCTAAATGAAACCTTTGCCACCTGGCTTATAAATGATGCGCCGGTAAGTCCTACAGAAATAAAGAATACCCTTTTCCCCATTTATAAGAACAAGGCAAAGTTTCTTCAACTCCTTACTGTTTACAAACAACAGATAATTAAAGACGGGTACTGCCGGATTTTGCTTGGAAATGTTGAAAAGCTTTTAGCTGCGGAAAAATATACTGATGCCGCTGAGGTTAATGACTTTATAAAAGCAGTGGCATACGCAGTTAATGACACAACCGGCAAATCGCTTTTTTGGTTGTATGAAGCAGAAATAAACCATAAGCAGGATAAATATGATATTGCCGTAGTACAATGCGATTCAGCAATAAAGTATGCTGTAATGGCAAATCAGCATGAATACGAACTTGCTGCTATTTCTAAAAAGATATTTTGCCTTAATAAGTTATTGCAATTTAACCAGGCAAAAATACTGATACAGGAATTTGAAAGAAAACTCACAGCTTATAAACCAACCCTGCAGGAATCTGTTTATAATTCAAACTGGCAAAAAAGATATGAATATGAAGGGGCCATGTATTATGCTGAAGGGAATTATGACCTGGCGCTGAAGTCTTATGGCAAACTGATTGAATTAAATAAAAGGATAAACAGCTTTGAATCACTGAAAAATAATGCTGATTACTTTGCTTTTATTGGTCGTGTAAATAACGACCAGGGAAAACCATCTGAGGCTTTGGATGCATTTGTTCATGCCGCCTATATTTACCGGGTTAATTACGATACGCTTAATTGGGCCAAGTTGCAAAACAATATGGCCTACAGCCATTATAAGCTGGCTAATTATGCCAAATCTATGGCTTACACCGATTCGGCCATGCAAAAATTACTACTGATTAATGATTTTAATAATGCCGGCTATTCAAAATCTTTAAAGGGAAGCTGTTACTGGGAACTTGGCAAATATGATTCTGCAGTAATAGCACATAAAGAATCTATTGCTTTAAGAAAAAAAGCAAATAATTTTTCAGGCCAGGCACATTCCTGGAAAAGTATAGGAGAGTTATATTTATTGAGCGGACAAAAAAAGCCAGCCCTGTCGGCTTATGATACAGCGGCCTATTTTTATCAGCAATTAAAAGACAGCTCGGGCCTTGCCGAAACCTATAATAAAAAAGGGAACGTTTTTTATAACGATGAAAATAATAAAAAAGCCGTAGAGTATTTCGAAAAGGCAAAAGGAGTTAACAGCAAATCAACAATTGAAGCTTTATACAATTTAGGCAATGCATGGTATGCGATAGATTCTGTTAAATCCCGCAATTATTATATAGCCTGCAGTCAATTAAGCGAAAGCACGAAAAACACAGCTTATCTTTTTGATGCCACAAGGAGCCTGGCAAACCTGGCCTATCGTACAGACAATACAGCAGCAGGAGATAAATTATATGTCACATGCCTTGATTTAAGCAAACAATTAAACACAGCTCAGAGTTATGGCGATTGCCTGTCTTTAAAAGCCTATGGTTTTAAAACACAATCTCAGTTAGACAGTGCGTTACTTTATTACAACAGGGCCAAATCGGTTTTTGATACGTCAAGCCAGTCTGGCGTTATCTGGCAACTTAATGGTATTGCCGATGTTTATATTTCTATGGGCAATTTTCCTAAGGCAAAAGAAGCATTCAGTAAAGCCATAAAGCTTGCAGAAGAAAGCAATAACAACATTGCCCTTGGATCAACTTTAGAAGCAACCTCTTTTTTATATGGCCTTACCGGTGAGTTTGACGAAGGGTTAAAGAACAGCGATAGCGCCCTGGCAATATTCACCAGGTCTGATAATATAGTGAGGCTGGCGAATACTTATTTATCAAGAGGCACACTTTATAAAAGTATGGGAGAGTATAAAAAATCAATTCACGCTTTTTTAATAGCCGATAGTTTATATAAAGATCAGGAGGTACTTGAAAGCAGGGGCGTTGTTTCAACAAATATCGGCGTAACGTATTTTACCCAGTATGATTATGTAAATGCATTAAAATATCACAGGCTGGCATTGGCTCAGCTTAAAAAAGATGTAATAAATGAAAGTTATCTTTTAGGCAAAGGAAATATTGGAGAAGATCTGTTCTATTTAAAAAAATATAACGAAGCAGAAAAAGAATTGCTTGAAGTTTATCCAATAACAAAAGAAAAAAAATTATACCGTGTTGCATCGGGTATAGCACTTAGCCTGGGCAAACTATATTATGAAACAAAACAAACCGAAAAGTCGGTTGAATACTTTGAGTATGCAGCCCAATATGCCAAAAGCAGTGGCGAAAAAGAAAAAGCAATTGAAGCATTAACCTTTTTAGGGTTAATTAATAAAGACAAAGGCAAAGCAGCAAATGCAGAAGCCGATTTTAAAAATGCGATTGCCATTATTAATGAATATAAAATTGGTAATGGTTGGGAGCCCTTTTATCAATTAGGACTTTTGTATTACACACAAAACAAATTCGACAGCGCTTTGGGGTATTTTAAAACTGCAGTTGAGATACTGGATAAAAATTCAGAAAATTTATATGGCGGAGAAGAGGCCAGGAAAATATTTAATAATGACCCCAAAAAATCTGACCTCTACAATAAGATCACCTTTTCTTATTACAATCTGGGCAATATAAATCAAGCATGGGCTTATGCCAACAGGAGTAATATTGCCGGCATAAAAGAGTTGTCGGGCACTTTATCTTCTTCCTCAAATAATGAAGAAAAAAACGAAGCCCTGAAAAAACTGCTTGCTTTGCAGCAGTCTAAAAAAGCACTGGAGAGCACTCTGGAAAAACAGGATGGCCCGGCAAAAGAAGAAACTTTGAAAAAGATAGAAATTATGGAAGCCGATTATAATAATTTTCTACAGGATGTAGTAGAGCGCTATCCGGAGTTAAGCGTTTACTTCACGAGGTCAAATGCAGATGAATTTAATAACTACAAAAGCAAACTGCCTGAAGATGTAGCTGTGTTATTGTATTTGCTAAACAATAATACATTAATGATATTTTCATTAACAAGAGAAAAGCTTTCGGTTGATACCATGACAATTGATGTGAGCCCTAAAGTAAATACATTTATAGAAGCTATAAAAAACACATCAAAACAAACAGGCACCGGTTCGTTGGCATTAAGATCTGAACCGATGGATGAAGATAAAACTTCTGCGAATATTGAGTTCAAAGACCTGTCAAACCAATTATACAATATTCTTATTACAACCGTAGCTGATAAAATTAGGGGCAAGAAAAAATTATGCATCATTCCTACCGGCGTTTTCAGCAACATGCCCTTTCAATGCCTTGGTAAAAAAACGGGCAATAATTTTAAATTTTTAATAGAAGACCATAATATCTTTTACACTAATAAAATGTCGGTATTTAATGATGAAGCAAAAAATGTGGCAGTAAGAACCAGCATGCAATCTTTTGCGGCTTTTGGTGTACCGGATGCAACTTTGAGTTTTAATATTGGAGAAGTAAAAGAGATTGGGAAAATTTTAGGATCAGATTCTACCGTGTATGCCGATGCAAGGGCTACAGAAAGTGTTGCCAAGCGAAGCCTTCGGCAAAAGAAATACATTCATTTTGCTACCCACGGCGTATTAAATTATTCATCAGATTATTCACAATCGTATTTGAAATTATTGCCCGATAAAGACACAAGCAATGGCAACAATGGTAAATTAACCATGAGAGAGATACAGGGGCTTGGTATTACCGACTGCAATATGGTTATATTATCAGCATGCCAGACAGCAGTAAGCAAGCAGCTGGTAAAAGGCTGGAACATTTCTCCGGCAAATTCTTTCCTGGTAAGCAATGTAAAAACAGTTGTGGCCAGTTTGTGGAAAGTTGCAGATGAGCCCACGGGATTATTAATGCAATATTTTTATGAAAATCTTTCGTTGCCCCAGCCGATGGAAAAAGCAGAGGCATTGCGACATGCACAAGTAAAATTGAGCCAGAACCCACGTTTCAGCCATCCTAATTATTGGGGAGCATTTGTATTATATGGTGATTGGCGATAAATACCCACAACAGGGTAGTTATATATATTGTTATAGAAGTTAATTTTAAACGTAAATAAAAAAGTATGAAAAAGTTTTTTTTAGTGGTAGCAGTAGCTATCTTTTTATTGCAGGATGCAAACGCCCAAACATTACCCAAAGGTGCCAAACCATCTAAAGACCCATGTACAACGCTTACAGGCAAATCAATGCTTCCTGTAGCAATAGATACAATTAAGGGAAGGCCAGTTGCAAACAATGATGTAATATGGGAGAACGGCGATGTAATACTGGTAAAATTTATGGACAATGTCGGCAGCCAGCAATTGCGTAATATGATCATGCTGCATGCAAAAAGCTGGGAGCAGTATGCAAATATTACTTTTAAGTTTGTACCGGATAATACAGCCGAAACAAATATCAGGGTTAAACTTGGCAGCAAAAAAGACAGGCTGGGACATAATTCTCAACTTGGAATTAACGCCAACCAGGTTGCTCAAAACACGCAAACACTTAACCTGGATTCTTCAGATTTTATAGATTATAAAGCATACGTAGATCAATATAAAAACGGAGGCCCGTTCCTGCAATACCTTAGAAATAAAGGAACAGATTTTAAAAACTATACGTACAAACTTTTATATAATGATGTGATTGAGTTTAAAGATCCTTTTATAAAATGGAATTTTAATGCGATGAGAGGCACAACCACACATGAATTTGGCCATGCTTTAGGATTGCTTCATGAGCAAAGTTATCCCAAGGGTATAAAGTGGAATAAGGATACTGTATATAAATACTATGCTAAATACCAGGGCTGGAATAAAGATATGGTTGATTTTAATGTGCTGGAAGCTAGTGACTTTTTTTATACCAATGGTACAACTTACGACCCCGTTTCTATTATGCATTACCCCGTAGAAGCCTGGCAAACAACCGATGGTTATACCGTAGGGCTTAACAATGACCTATCTGCCGGGGATAAAAAAATAATAGCTGCTTTATATCCCAAGGATCGCAAAGTTTCGACACTTGCAGTACCTAAAATTGAGATAAGCAATGTTGGTTATGGTGAAGTGAAGACAGATGATGTAAAAAAAGGAATTTTGATCTACCCATCATTTGATATAAAAACGAGCGCTGTTTTAGGATCTGTTTATTTTGTAGCAAGGCTAACTACCGAAGATGGACAATATTATATTCCAACAACAAATGTTAATTATAACTGGAACAAAAATGCAGCTACCTATATTAAAATGAGGCTGCTTCCAAGTTCTAAAGCCAGTTACAATAAAAATGGAGCAAAGAATCTGGAACTATTTTTCCCATATAATGAAATGCCTGACTTAGCAGGTAAAAAAGTAAAGATCCAATTCTCAGTTTACCAGGATGATATTGTAAATAACAGGTTTCAAAAACTTACATTTAATTTTCTTTCATCTCCTTTAACTGTACCGAAATAAAAATTTTTTTAATGCTTCAGGTCAGCCATTGTTTTTAATAACAATGGCTGATTTTTTATAAACTATTTGCATTGCCATTACTTATGTGTGCAAGCACCATTCTTAATTCGCCGTAACTAAAATCTTTTGGTAAGTTATCTATTAATGTTTTATGGCTGAGCAAACCATATAGTTTAACTGCATCATTTACCTGCGTTTGTTTTTCTTTATTTACCAGATCGTTAATATCAATTTCGCCGGTTCCAACAAAATAAGCAAGATGCCCCTCAATGGTACTGACCGCAAAATTTCTTTCTTTAGCTATCGTAATAATATCTTTTCCAGCTTTATATAACTCAAACGAAACTGTTTTTGTATCTGTTTTTGGTTCAGAGGATTTCGGCTTTCTTTCTTTTTTTGGATTTCCCCTTTTTGCAGCCATATTTGTTTCAAGGCCATTTCTTTCACAAAAACTTTCTACTGCTTCCAATATCTCATCACCATATTTTTCTGCCTTGGCTTTTCCAAAGCCGCCAATCTGCATAAGGTCTTTTTTAGTAAGCGGTAAGAAAGTACAAATTTCTTGTAAAGAGGCCTGATTGGCAACCATATAAATTGGTTGATCGTTTTCTTTACAAACCATATTGCGCCATCGCTTTAAAGTATCATACAATTCAACATTTGCAGAATCAGTTTTTGTTTCTGCTGTTTCGCTGGCATAACAGGTAATATTAAAACGGGGTACAACATATTTTAATTTATGCTGCAAAAACCCCGTAACAGAAAAAGGCTGTTTACAATACTGCATATAAAAATTGCTGTTGTATAAAGCCAGCGCAAACTCGTTTAGCTTTTCATTAACGGGTATAGATGCTTCTTTGTGTTCAGTATTTAATGGATGCGTTTTTAATTCTTTTAAATAAGCCTCCAGCTTGGGAATAAAATGATTGGCAGCGTCCGAAATTCTTTTTTGTAGCAAAACATTATTTTCTATAACCCCTTCTTCTTTCATCAAACCCGCAATAACCCCGATAAATTTTAAGCCCACTGCTTTATCTGCAGCAATATGTTTTTTGAAATTTTCTATCCAATCCGTTGCTTCCCCATTTAATTTATCCTTATACTGATGAATCTGAAAGGCCAACTGTTCAATAGCGGCATTAACCTCGCCAAAAGAAAAAATTTCTTCCAGTAATTGCTGTGTAAACAATTGCCTGGCTCCTGCAAACCGTTCAACTAACGAGCCTTTATGGGCAAGCGACTGTTGTCCTTTAATTACATTATCGTTGCTATGTATGGCAGAAGAGGGAATCTTGCTTAATAAAACAATTCCATCTAAACTGGTACAGCGGCTTAGCGCCACATAAACCTGTCCGCTGCTGAAAGCGGCCCCGGCATCAATCATTACTTTTTCAAAAGTGAGCCCCTGGCTTTTGTGTATGGTAATGGCCCAGGCAAGCCGCAAAGGATATTGAGTAAAAGTGCCCAGTGTTTCCTGCTCCAGTTTTCCATCGGCACAGTTTAGGGTGTAGCGGCTGTTATCCCAGGTTTCTGTGCCTACTTGAATTTCGTAGCCATCGCAATCAACAATAATTTTATCTTTTGCCAGCGTTTTTATAACGCCGATCTTACCATTGTAATATCTTTTTTGAATGAGATCGTTTTTTAAAAACATCACCTGTGCACCTTCTTTTAAATTCATTTCAAATTCTACCGGGTACATATTTTCCGGAAATTCATCTTCTACTATTGCTTTGTAGGTAAACTTTGCCGAATTTAGTTTATATAACTCCTGTTCGTTAATCTGGTCTGCCTGTTTATTATGAGAGGTAAGCGTAATATATTTATCATCCCGGTCAGGACGAAAATTTGGATCGTAACGCAAATGCAAATCTTCAAAATCATCTGCATCCATTTGGTTGTTGCGCACTTTGTTTAACAGCCTTACAAAACTTTCTTCTTTTTGCCGGTAAATTTTATCCAGCTCAATCATTAAGGGCGACTGTTCTTTTATTGCAAGACTATCAAAAAAGAAAGGCGATTCATAATATTCTTTTAAAATATTCCACTCATGATTTTGTGCAACTGGCGGTAACTGGTGCAAATCGCCAATACACAATAATTGTACGCCGCCAAATGGTAAATGATAGTTTCTTCTGGCGTGTTTTAAAATGGTATCAATGGCATCCATCACATCGCAGCGAACCATACTTATTTCATCAATCACCAGCAACTCCATTTTTCGTAAAAGTTGTTGCCGATGTTTGTTGTACCTGATTTTTGCCAACAGCTCTTCTTTATTATTTTTTGTAGGCAAAAAAGGATGAAAGGGTAATTGAAATAAGCTGTGCAGTGTAACACCGCCAGCATTGATTGCAGCTACACCTGTTGGCGCAGCCACAACAATATTTTTGGTAGAATTTTCTTTCAGATATTTAAGAAAAGTTGTTTTTCCGGTACCGGCTTTTCCTGTAAGGAAAATATTTTCGTTTGTTTCGGTTACAAAACGGTAGGCTAAGTCGAAGACTTCGTTATGTTCTATTTGTATCATTTTATTTTTATATCGAATGTGCGAATATCGAATATCGAATATTTTTTAATGCAAAGATCTATTTAATCAAATTAGCCTTGGCTGTTTTTCCCTGGGCTGTAAAAATAGCGGTCAACTCTTTGGCTTCATTAATTAAAAGAGATAGTTTTTCAGCTTTAATAATTTCTGCTTCACTAAGTAATTCCAGCCAAAAATAAGACTCATCTGCCTCTTCTTCAATTACATTTAGTTTGTAGATAAAATCTTTTTTCGATTTTGCTTTTATTGCTGCTCTGTAGTTTGCAGCAACCGAAGTACCACTTCTAATTAATTGATTTAATAAAATCCTGTCAATTTCATCGGGACTCAAACTTTTACCCAGTTTAATTAACCTTAAAGCAAATTGCTTTGTACGGTTTTTTAACTCTTCATTAGTCATACCAATATGTTTTATTTAGAAAAAATGGCGAATAACCAATGTTACATAAATCCTGCTTAATTATAATTCAGAAATCTATAAGGACATTCGATATTCGCCATTCGCAAATTCACCATAGCTTAAGCGGTAGCTTCTGTTTTGCTACCCAGCATTAAAAGCTCATGAACCTCTACCTCGGTAATGTATTTTTTATTGCCGTCTTTATCGTTATAACTGCGGTTGATGAGTTTGCCTTCAATAGCAACTTCTTTGCCTTTGGTTAAATACTTCTCAGCAATATCTGCCACTTTACCCCAGGCAACTAAATTGTGCCAGGTAGTTTCGGTTACTTTTTCGCCTTTTGCATTGCGATAACTTTCGTTGGTAGCCACGCTGAAACGGGCTAATTTTTTACCGCTTTCGGTAGTTTTTACTTCTGGTGCGTTGCCCAGGTTGCCAATCAATTGAACTTTGTTTTTTAATGCGTACATGTTTTTTCGATTTGTGCCGTGCTGTTGTTTTAAAGCCGTGCGGTTATTTAATTTATTTCAATCAACCAGATTTATTGTTTTGTTCCGATTGACAATGCAAAGATGCGACGGCAAAAAAGCGTTAGCCGGAGATTATCCTTTTACTTACCTTTATAAGCGTATGTAAACGGTTGTATCGGAACCTGATATTGCTAAAACCTAAACCTGCACTATGTTACAGCAAAAAGAAACCAAAACCTGTCTTTTTTGTGAAAAACCCGTAAAAGGCCGAAGCGATAAGAAATTTTGTGACGATTATTGCCGGGCAGCATACAATAACGACCTGAAAAGCGTAGCAAACAACAACATCAGAAACGTAAATAATGCATTGGGAAAAAACCGCCGCATATTAGAAAGCCTGCTACCCGATGGCGAACCTACCGCAAAAGCCAACCGGGATAAATTAATTGAAAAAGGATTTCAATTTAAATACCATACACATTTATATCATACCAAAACCGACAAGACATATTTTTATTGTTATGAGTATGGATATTTACCGCTTGAGAATAATTGGTTTTTGATTGTTAAAAGAAACGAAGAGTAATCTAGCCTTCGGCAAGAAGGATTTGCCACAGAAGCACTGAAGCACAGAAAAGAACCTGCATTTACTTCCGTGTTTCTGTGCTTCTGTGGCAATATTGTATTTTTGCAGATTAATCAATGAAATTGAGATTGCATTTAAATAGAACCACAGTATTTATTTTTTCATTTGCAATAATGATTTGCTTTATGCAAAAAGTAAATGCACAATGTGCTACACCCATCTCAACATTTCCTTACACCGAAGGTTTTGAAGCAACCAATGGCGGCTGGGCAACCGGCGGAACCGCCAGCGACTGGGCCTGGGGCACACCAAACAAACCCGTAATTACCGGTGCCGCTACCGGAACAAGATGCTGGATAGTTGGCGGACTTGCCGGCAACGGCTACAATAACGGAGAAAGATCGTGGCTGCAAAGCCCCTGTTTTGATTTTACCGCGGTACAACATCCTTACATTTCTTTTAGTGTTTTTTGGGAAACTGAACAAAGCTTTGATGGTGCCGGTTTTCAATACTCAACCAACTTGGGTGCAAACTGGACAAATGTGGGTTCCATATCTGGTCCGGCAAATTGCTTAAATACTAACTGGTTTAATTATTCGCCTGTTATGTTTTTAAACGGACTTGCAACTGTTAGAGACGGTTGGTCAGGTTCAATAAGCGGTGCTTGCATAGTTGGCGGTGGCAGCGGTCAATGGGTAACTGCACAACAAACAATGCCCAACCTGGCCGGTGTGCCCAATGTACTTTTCCGTTTTATTTTTGGTGCAGGAACCACCTGTAATAATTACGATGGCTTTGCAGTTGATGACATTGTTATTGGCGAAGCACCGCCAAACAATGCATCTTTTAGTTTTTCCTGTGTAAACAATACAACGGTAAACTTTACAAACACATCTGCACTTTGCCCGGCAACAACCTGGGATTTTGGTGATCCTGCTTCGGGCCCAAACAACACATCAACCTTAGCAAACCCAACACATATTTTTAGCGCACCGGGAACTTATACCATTACATTAGATGCAACCGGCCCGGCAAATGCACCATCTACCACAACACAAACAATAAATATTCTTGGCTTAACCACATCGGTTATCAGCAACAATAATTGTTTTGGAGATAATAATGGTTCTGCATCTGTTTCGGTAATTCCGGTTACAGCAGCTCCGTTTTTTTATAGTTGGAACACAACACCCATACAAAACACGCAAACGGTAACCGGGCTTGCCGGGGGAACATATACTGTTACAGTAAATGCATTAAACAGTTGTACCTCCACCGCAACAGTTGTAATTACCGAGCCTGCAGCATTATCGCATACGGTAAATATTGTTCAGCCAGGTTGTTCAGTTGCAACGGGTACAGCAACTATTACAGAAAGCGGCGGCACTGCGCCATATACTTATTCCTGGTTTCCATCGGGCGGCAGCGGCCCAACAGCCAGCGGACTGGCACCCGGCAATTATACTGTTACTGTTACAGATAATAATGGATGCGTTGATGTTATTAATATAACCATTGCAACAGCAGCCCCACCAAATATTACAATTACAAATAAAAAAGATGTTACCTGTTTTGGATTGACCGATGGTAATGCAACCGCTTTGGCAACAGGCGGCAATGCGCCTTATACTTATAACTGGAATACTGTTCCTGCACAAAACAATGCAACAGCAACAAATCTTGCTGCCGGAAATTATACCGTAACTGTTACAGATAATAATGGCTGTTCCGCATCAACATCGGTACAAATTCTGCAGCCGGCCAGCGGCAGTTGCGGCGATGTATATTTCCCCAATGCATTTACGCCAAACGGCGATGCAACCAATCCTGATTTTGGGCCTATGGGAAACGTGGCCGCCATCAGCAACTATCTCTTACTGGTTTATAACCGCTACGGCGAATTAATTTTTTATACCCGTGATCCTTTTAAACGATGGGACGGTTTTTACATAGGCAAACAAAACACGGGCAGTTATGTGTGGGTAGCAACCTTTACTTATAAGGGTACAATTAAAAGAGCAGAGCAGGGGTCGGTTATTATTGTCAGGTAGTATTTTTCTTTGTTAAAGAAGCTTGATGTAGTATATAACCTGAAATGGATTTTCGGTTTTGCTAACCAGCCTGCCGCCAGGCAGGTGCACAAGGTGGTGTAATATTTATTGGCAAAGATGATAAAGGAAAAGTAGTTGGTATTAGTGATTATAAAAAGCTGATGGATGAGATATCCAGCAAACAGAAAACAGAAAATTTAATGGATAATAAATCAGAGATACTAATTTATCAAACCAAAGACGGATTAACAAAAATAGAAACCCGTCTTGATGATGAAACTGTTTGGCTAACACAGGAACAAATGGCAATGCTATTTGGAAAAGGCAGAACTACAATTACAGAACACATTCAAAATGTTTTCAAGGAAGGTGAGTTAGATAAAAAAGTGGTATGTCGGCATTTCCGACATACCACTCAACATGGCGCTATACAAGGGAAAACGCAGGACACATCAGTAAAATATTACAACCTCGATGTAATTATTTCAGTTGGTTACCGTGTAAAATCGCCACGTGGTACACAGTTCAGAATATGGGCAACTCAGCGTTTGAAAGAATACATTATAAAAGGATTTACACTCAACGATGACTTACTGAAAAACGGAGGCAAAGGAAATTATTTTGAAGAATTGCTTGCCCGTATCCGTGATATACGAAGCAGCGAAAAAGTATTTTGGCGAAAGGTGTTGGATATTTATGCAACCAGTATTGATTATAATTCGGATGAGGAAATTTCAAAAATATTTTTTAAAACGGTGCAAAATAAAATGCATTGGGCAGCACATGGTAACACTGCAGCCGAAATAATCTTTAACCGGGTGGATGCTGTAAAACCAAATTTAGGATTGTCTAATTTCAAAGGTAAAAATCCAACACAGCAGGAAGCAGAAATTGCAAAAAATTACCTGAACGAAAAAGAACTGAACATACTCAACAGAATGGTAACCGCCTATCTGGAAGTTGCAGAATTACAAGCACTGAACCAAACGCCCATGTATATGAAAGATTGGGTAGAACGATTAAACGATTTTTTGAAGATGACAGGTAAGGAAATACTGCAACATGCTGGCGCCATAAGCCATCAGGAGGCGATTGACAAAGCCAGGATAGAATATGAAATATTCAGAGAACAAAATAAAAATCAACTTTCGCAAGCCGAAGAAGATTTTATAAAACAAATTGAAACCACTGCAAAAAAAATAAGAAAGAAAAAGAAGTGAATGTCATCATCAAACATCTCTCCCTCGGTCGGTGTCCTCACCACCAGAACTTAAACCGAAAGTTCCACAGTATTATTTCTTTGCAGGAATTTTAATTCTCCATCTTCAGTTTTTATCTCCTCCGGAAAGCCTGCCTGTCCGGCAGACATATCATCCGCCTCCAATTCTATCCTCCTTGTAATATCACTTAAAGAAGAAAGCCGCTCCATGGTATAAGGGATAGTATCGAGCCCCGAGGCAAATTTTAAAATGTAACTATACATACCAAACAGGCTGCCGGCCATAATGGTGGTGCTGTGCAGGTTTTTAGATACGATAAGCGAAACGGCAATTACCAGCAATACCATGATCTCCATAAAACCAAAGTTCCATGCTTCTTTATCAGAAATACGAACCTGCCATTTGCGTAAATTATTATAGTGATGGCGGATGTTTGTATTATTGCCGGTGCTGATGATATCAACCTGTTTTTCCAACTCATCATTTTTATTTTTATTAAGCCGCATCATTTTTTTACCATACAGCATACTGATGATGATGACCGGTATCATAATGGCCAGGCAAATGAGCACAACTGTTTTATCGTAAAAGAATAAGATGATGAGGGAGCCTAAAATATTGTAGGCCGCTTCAATTACATACACCAGATCATGTTCTAAAAAATCAACAAACTCCCTGGCCAGTGTTGAGTGGGCCGTAAGTTTTGAAACATCGGTTTTATTATACCGCCGGCTTAAAAATCTGGTGACAAGCGATGTGTATATGGACGTATAGGTACGGGTATCAAACATGTGGCGGATGGTGCCAATTATTAAATACGCCAGGTGAACAAGGGTTAATACAACCAGCCCGTGATAGCTTCCTTTTATCAGGTCG
This sequence comes from Chitinophagaceae bacterium, assembly GCA_031417255.1. Classification (GTDB taxonomy): domain Bacteria; phylum Bacteroidota; class Bacteroidia; order Chitinophagales; family Chitinophagaceae; genus Ferruginibacter. The sequence continues at coordinate 6,179 of JANOVD010000582.1, read as the reverse complement.
TTAATGGCTTCGCCAAAAAAATAAAAACGCAACAACCCGCCCAGCATTTCTAACGAGAATAATGAATACGTAAATATTAATTGATATTTATGCTTCATCATCAGGTTGCGTAATATTTGAAACTTCGACATAGTTCTGTTCTTTGATCAGTAAATAAAAACCACGAAAATTTGCAGAAATTGTAATGCTTGTGCTACGTAGCTTCCTCCTTTATTAATCCCGATAGCTATCGGGACGGAGGATAAATTAGCGAAGTAGCAGCAGATGGTAAGACGGGATAAAAACGGGCAGGTTTAACCGTTGCGTAAACTTTCTCTTGCGGTTACCGAGTTGTTTGTAATGCCGGTAACCCATCCGCAACAATTGGCCGCACCGCAGTGGCAGTTAAAGGGCTCCATATGTTCATCCAGGAAGCTTGCGTAGTTGAGGGTTAGTTCTTCGCCGTTGGTAATGTTTCGCAAAGCCACAACATTAAGGCCTTCATAGGCACTGTTAGGATCACAACTGTGGTTTTGTGGCGCCCAGCTCGACGGGTTATTATCCCAAAGCAGGAAAACTTCATTGCTGAGCGGATAAGCATATTTTCTAAATGTTTCTTTTTCTTTATTGTTCCAGCAACGGCTTACATAATTACGGGTAACAATGCGCTGGGCCATTTCTTCTCCTCTAAAAATAAGTTCATTGGCCGCAATGTTTTGGGTTGCATAAATACCATAGCCCGATATGGCATTTCCCTTCATAACGAATTTTTTTTGATTGCGCCTGTGGCGGGCAATGCCTTCATCAATTATTTTTTTAAGAAAACCGGCCTGCCCAATACCATCAGCTTTTAAAATATAATCGGCCGATCCCTCGTATCCATCTTTATAAAAAACCGAGCAGGTAAAATTTATTTCCAGGAAGAAGATTTCGTTCTGATCATTCACCCTGAAATCGAGCCTTGCATATCCCACGCCACCAAAGCCCTGGAAAATTTGCAAAGCAGCATCCTTTAATTGCTTTTCCAAAACCGGATCGTTGCAGGGAATATTTGCTTCGGGATGAAGCTCTGATGTTTTTAATGCATAAGTTTTAAAATGAAAACCTGGCGGGAAAATATATTCAATTGGCTTAAAAACCGTGCAGCTTTTTTCATCACCGGTATTGGCAACCAGCATTACGGTAAACTCCCTGCCATCAATATATTCTTCAACCAATATAGGGCCATACTCTTCAATGATAGCAGCCGATTTTTTAACCAGCTCTTCTTTATTATTAACCAGGGAGTTTTCATCAATGCCCAGGCTGTCGCCGGCCTTATCGGGCTTAACAAACAACGGGTATTTTAAATGGCTGCATTCTTTTTCAATACAATCAAGCGTTTCCAGTAAAGCAAATGCCGGTGTTTTTATTCCTACTGTGTATGCAACATATTTCATCAGGTCTTTTGGCGGATCGTACAACAAAGAAGTTGGGCCGGTAAAAGGAATGTTCAGCAACTCCATAAAATAAATAACATCAATGGATGGGATACTCCACTCCAGGTAACCTTCGCAGAGGTTTACAAAAACATCGTAGTTTTTTTTCTTTAATTCTTTGAGTTGTTTGTAGGTAGAAAGTTTGTTCAACAGCACGTGATCAAATTGTGCATCCGGTATTAAATGGCTCAAATCCCTTGCAGGGTCGTAATTTTTATAATCAACATCAGAGGTGGAATAATCGGGCTGGAGAACGCAAATTTTTTGTATCATAAAAATGTAAGGCTAAGCAATGCGCCTTTTTAATTCCCTTGCCGAGCGGCGGTTAAATGCATCACTGATTATTTCGACAACCAGTTCAGTATATGTGTTTCCGCTAAAACGCAATATGGCGCCTATAGAAGTATAATCTTCATCTTCGCTTAAACCGCATTGGGCATTTACTTCCAACACATACAGTTTGCCGGTTTCCTTATCCATTCTTACATCTATCCTTGTGTAACCACAGCCTTTTGTAGCAACATAAGCGTCCCAGCTTATTTTTTTTATCCCGTCAATTAAAGCGGCATCGGGCAAAGCGTATTCATAAAAATTCCCATCCTCTGGCATCGGCGCCTCCTCTTCATAAATTTCCCAAAGCCTGTCGAACGATAAAAATTTTTCCTGCTCCGGCAATGAATCATGAAAGACCCTTTCTACCGGCGTATAAATTTTAGCATCTTTCGGATTGTTATATGAGCCGGAAATAAGAACAGTAAATTCAGGGCCGGTAATAAACGATTCTGCAATTAATCCATCAGCGGCCAGGTTCCATCCACGGTATCCTTCAAACATTTTATTAACCTGTTCTTTTAATTCGGCTTGATCGTGTACCACATTTTTAATGCCCACACCCATACTACCTCCCGAAATGGATGGCTTTACAATTACCGGCGAACCCAAATAATTGAAAATATTTTTAAGCTCCTGGTCTTTATCACGAATGGCTTTCCATTTGGCAGATGGAACTTTAGCCTTGTCAAATGCCCGTTTCATGGGTATCTTGGATGTGGTGATATTGTAAAAATATTCATCTGCCCCGGTGTATATCAAACCCTTTTCTTCCAATAACCTTACAACCGATATCCCGGGTGTTCCGTTTATCTCATCTCCATCGCAAAGATTAAAAACCACGGGGGTTTTATTACCAAAGTCTCTTTCTTTAACGATCAATTTTATTATGGCGGCATAATTCTTAATGGTTACCGGTTGCCATTTCCATTCAATGCCCAGTTCGGTAAATGTTTTTTCGTATTCGGTAATACTCTGGCTAAAATCGTAGTAATAATCAATATTGGCATCGCTGGTTTCCAAAAGCGGAGCCAACACCCAAACTTTAATCTGATGATTGGAAAATGAAGACATTAATGGGTTAAATGCAGCCATAGCAAAAAATGGGCGGCTTACAGGGATAGTTTTTGCCTTACCTGTTGCCTGATGAAATCGGTTAATTTATATTTTGAAAGCGTTTCAACAGAAAGATGCGAAGCGCCGTTTATTAACTGAATGCAGCTTTGGTTGCCACAGTTGCAAACAAAAGGCTGTGCCATTTCCCACTCGGTACTGGGATAGAAAAAAGTAAACTCATCACCTGGCTGTAAAGGATGCAGGCAAACCAGCTCCATGGTTGTGGTATTAAAAAAAACATTGGGCGCACAACTGTGGTTGATGTACTGCAAAAACTCAGGCATCAGCGTAATGTGCCTGTTGGCGCCGGTTTGCACGGTTAAGTAGGTTGCATACGATTGCGTAATGCCTGCATCGAACCTGCAGACAACATCGCCGGGAGCAAAGCTAACAGCAGCGTGCAACGATTTTTGACTGGAAGAATTATTCAGTAACACATTTGCAAAAATGTGATTGCTGATAACTTCTGCGGATGGGATAGTAATTGAAGTTGTTATCATGCTTTATAAGATGGGAATGACCCCTAAAAGTTTAAACTGATTTTATTTTATTGTTAAGCTTTTAATTCTATTCAGTAAATGTATAAAAGCATTGATTAATAAAAAAGATAATTCGCAATTATTATTCAATGGTGGATTAATAAGGATATAGTGTGTATAACCACATGTTGTACTTTTATAATTCAAAGAAAAAAGTTTATGACTATTGAGCCCAATAAGCCGAACCCTGAATTGCTGATACAATTAGTACAAATGAAAATGCCTTTTGGAAAATTTAAAGACAGGCTATTGTGTGATTTGCCTGTATCATACCTGGAGTGGTTTCAACGCAAAGGTTTTCCAAAAGGAAAGCTTGGGATGTTGTTGGAGACTTTGTATGAGATAAAGATCAACGGACTTGAAGATTTACTTGAACCATTGAAGCGATAATAGAGCCATATTTTAACACAAAACCTTTGATTTAAAAATTTATTGGTTGTAGCTTAACGATGTTCTTAGTTTAATTGAAAGCATATTTTATGAGTTTAATGCATCAAATGAACGAATGGAGCAGTAAACATCATCCCAAATGGCTTGTTGTTTTAAGGGTAGTGCTTGGAATATGCCTTTTCGTTAAAGGCTTGGGTTTATCCAAAACAGCGTTGAGCTTACCAGCTATTTTTCTCAAACCTCTTATTTTAAAAAAGCAACCTGGCTGAACACGGTTATACCCTGGGTTCATTTGCTTGGTGGAAGTATGATCATAGTGGGACTCTTTACCCGTTTGTGGAACATTGTGCAAATCCCCATTCTTTTAGGACCAGTATTTTTGTAAATGCGAAAACAGGTGTTTTTTGCAGGAGAATCCGATCTAATGTTTGCAATAATTGTTTTGGTTCTCCTGGTCTTCTTTTTTATAGAGGGAGGATGGCGCAAAGTATGCGGTATGCACTTCTTTACGAATGCCTGCACGTTTTACTGCCTGTGCAATAACCCGTTGCCACAAGCCCCCGCCATCATTTCCTTCAAATAAATATTTGCCCGGATTTTCTGCCCTAACATATTGGGCAATGCCACGGATCAGCATTTTGCCCAAGGGTATACACCGGTCTTTGGAACCCTTACCCTGCCGCACATGCAGCATACCCCGTTCCAGGTCGGCATCGGCTAGTTGTACATTGCGTACCTCGCTACAGACACCTTTTACTTAGATGCAACATCAAGCTTGCTGAAAATATTTTTTACACTTGCACTTATCTCATCCCCTGTAATAAGGGAATAATTCAACTCTTCTGTCGTCCAGCCCTGCCATACTACTTTATCAGTATTTGCATCGGTTATCGTAATGGTTATGGTACCTTCCTTAACCGGCACATCGTAATTATTATATCCTAAAAATTCCGAAGGGTAATAAATAGTATTCCACCTTTTTAACCTGGGATTGTAATAAGTACGGGTATAAGATTGTGTATATACCGGGTCTGACCTGCGTGTTGTAGTATTTTGTACCAGCACATCATAACTGATGAAGAGGTCGGGATCGTCTGATTCTTCTGTCCAGCCTGCAGCATTTAGTTCTGCATTGGCTGCATTTCTTACACTGATGTCTCCATAAGATGTAGGCCGTACTGCATTGTCATTTTGATTATACCGTGTATCAACCCACATATAGGTTTTGTAATCGCTAAGATCCACAGTGTCGTCTTTTTCTACATGTACCGGTGTAGAACATGCTGCAATGGAAAATGCTACCATTAAAGCAGCGCATATATAATTAAGTGTTTTCATAATACCCTCCTTTGTTTTTTTAAATAAAATGATTTTCTTAAGTAAAGTCAAAAAGTGTTCCGTATTTAAAAAATACAGGGGTAAGCAACTTTTTGTAGGAATTATGTAAACATAGGTGTCAGGCCACTACGTAATACGCTGAATATTTAAAAGATGGCTGAGTGGTAAATACCCAGAAGGTTTAAAAACTGTTCTTAGTGGCCAGACACCTTCATCAACCTGTTTGCGGCCTCTTCCAGCGTAGATTCTTTTTTAGAAAAACAAAAGCGCAACACTTTATTATCTTCTCCGTTTTTATAAAAAACAGAAACTGGTATGGTGGCTACGCCATATTCTTTTGTAAGGCGGATTGCAAAATCTTTTTCGCTTTCATCTGTTATATCATTGTAGCTGTATAATTGAAAATAACTTCCGTAAGATGGCAGCGCTTTAAACTTGGTTTGCTGCATCAGGTTTTTTAAATGGTCTCTTTTTTGTTGCAGAAAAGCGCCAAGCTGTAAATAGTTTTCTTTTTGCTGCAGAAATTCTGTGAGCGCAAACTGCAACGGGCTGTTGCAGCTAAAGCAGTTAAACTGGTGTACTTTTCTGAATTCTTTCATCTGCGCAGGCGGGGCAACACAATAGCCCAGTTTCCAGCCGGTGCAATTGTAAACCTTACCAAACGAAAAGCAAACAAAACTTCTTTCGTACAGATCAGGGTAACGCAACATACTCTCATGCTGCTTACCATCAAAAATTAAATGTTCATACACTTCATCGCTCAAAATAAAAATGCCGGTGCCTTTTACAATGTTTTGCAATTGCACAATATCATCTGCACTTAACACAGCACCCGTTGGGTTGTGCGGCGTGTTTAGCATGATGAGTTTTGTTTTGGGGGTGATTTTTTGTTTTACCAGTTCCCAGTCAATCCGATAGCTATCGGATTTATAATCAGGATAAACCAAGGGAATTAAAACCGGTACTGCTCCGTTAATTTCTATGTTGGGAATATAGCTGTCGTAAGCCG
>JANOVD010000581.1:0-5714 GCA_031417255.1 Chitinophagaceae bacterium | reverse complement strand
ACAGCACCAGGGTGTGGCCCATGCGGAATACCGGCAGGATGCAATGTGATCATACCTCTTGTAACATGTTTGCGGCTCATAAAATCGCCATCAACATAATATAATAACTCATCGCTGTCAATATTGCTATGATTATAAGGCGCCGGAATTGCCTGTGGATGATAATCGAACAAACGTGGACAAAAAGAACATACCACAAAATTATTGGCTTCAAATGTTTGATGCACCGGTGGCGGCTGATGCACCCTGCCCGTTATGGGTTCAAAATCATGAATGGAAAAAGCAAAGGGATAACAACAACCATCCCATCCTACCACATCAAAAGGGTGATGTGCATAATGCAGCCCATATAAAATACCTTTCTTTTTAGTTTGAATCAAAAAATCGCCGGCCTCATCAAAAGTTTGCAGGTCTTTTGGCTGGCGGATATCCCTTTCGCAAAACGGAGAATGCTCCATCAACTGCCCAAGTTTACTCACATATTTTTTTGGGTAGCGTATCGGGCTGAATGATTCAACAATAAACAACCTGTTATTCTCTGTCGCAAATTCTATCTGGTAAATAGAACCCCGGGGGATGATCAGGTAATCGCCATAGCCAAAATCAAGATTACCATATTGTGTTTTTAAAACCCCCGTTCCTTCATGCACAAAGATCATTTCATCGGCATCGGCATTTTTATAAAAATAATCCGTCATGCTTTGTTGTGGTGCAGCCAACACAATATGACAGTCGTTATTAACCAAAACCGGCTTGCGGCTTTGCAGATAATCATTTTCGGGTTTGATCTTAAAACCTTCCAGGCTCCGGTGTTTAAGCATTTTTTCTTCAGCAATTCTGGGTTGAACATTTACCGGGTCATCTGTTTTAATGATCTCGGTTGGCGGATGATTATGATAAAGGATAGAATAATCGTTGCTGAACCCTTCGGTAGAAAATAATTGCTCGGAATACAATTCCCCATCAGGCTTACGAAACTGGGTATGCCGTTTATGAGGGATGGTTCCTAAAGTATGATAGTGTGCCATAATTAATGGATAATTTTTTAATTGATAATTAATAATTCTTTCAAGACATTACAATTATCTATTGACACATTGGTCAAGTGATGCAAGCAGGAAAATATATTTCCAGTTTCGCTTATCAATATAATAGGTAAAGTTGCGGTGAAAAGGCATTCGATAAATTTGTTACGTAAATTTACACTTAATAATTATATAATCGTGACAAGAATAGGATTACTGGCCGATACACATCATTACCTGGATGAAACCATCTTTGAACATTTTAAAAACTGCGATGAGGTCTGGCATGCCGGGGATTTTGGGAGTGATGAACTGGTACATGGTCTGACGTCCCGTCTGACCATGCTTAATGTATCGGATAATAAAATTGAAAGCCAGGGTTCACTCCATGGTCAGACGGGACGTCAGACCATGTTGCGTGGTGTTTACGGAAACATAGATGGCCAAGACATCAAAAAAGAATTTCCGGAGCTGTTAATTTTTATGTGTGAAGGCGTAAAAGTGATGATGAAACATATTGGTGGTTATCCGCCTAAATACAATCCTGAAACAAAAAAAGAAATATTGATTCACCGGCCCCAATTGTTCATCAGCGGCCATTCGCATATTTTAAAGATCATGTACGATGATCAACTCAACTGCCTGCATATGAATCCCGGCGCAGCCGGCAAACAAGGCATGCATAAAGTAAGAACAATCATCCGCTTTATGATTGATGGTACTAACATGAAAGATGCCGAAGTGATTGAACTGGGACCCAGGTAAAATTATTTACCCCCGTTGACAGTAAGATCGGCTTTGCAGTTTGCATCCAGTGATGGAATATTACCTGTAATTAATATCCCCAAAATATCAGTTGTTTCAGCGGTATAGTACATCAGGCAACTGGTATTGTTACAATGGTGGCCATGTGCGCCATCCTGGTGATTGGTTTGCATGGGAGAACCAATATTAACCAACCCGAGTATATGGGCAAATTCATGTTCTAAAACAGTGCTTACTACTTTTGTACGGCTGGCCTGCCCTATGCCGCCTGAATTATCATGAATGGTTTTACCCAGCAAGCTCATGGATGTATTTCTGAATGCAAGTCCTAAAACATTTCCTTCAGAATAATTCCCGTCTGTAAATAAAAAATAAACCCCCAACTGGCTGCCAGAAGTGTAAACAGTACGGTTGTTTTTTTCTATAGTAGCAATATCATTTAACGATAAAACAGTTTTACCGGCTGATGCGATCTGTGTTTGTACAACGGTAACACCGCCCGGTTTATTAATAAGCGAATTTAAAAAACCCATTAAATTATTAACTGCTGCTCCATCCGGCTGGTAGCCGGGCATATATTGTATTTCAATTTTTACAGAACTGTATTTTGCGGCACTCAACAAATCATTTGCCGAAGCACCAACAGCCTTATTATTCTCATTATTGATGGATGGAAGATTGGTAATGATATCAGATTTTTTACAGCCCGTAATTGCCATCATTAAAAAACCGCTTATCAAAACTGTTGTTATAATTTTCGTAATCATAGTATCCTGGTTTTATTTCAGGAGTATGAACGAAAATATCGTGCCAGAAACGTTAATCCGTTTATCCGTTAATCGGTTAATCCGTGAGAGCGCTAATACCAGAAGAGGATTACTCATATTGAAGTCCCCACGGATTAACCAATTAACTAATTAACGGATTAACCTTTTACTCAACCCAATCGGCAATAAAAATATTGGTATCCCTGGTACCGCCATTATTGCGGTTGCTGCAAAAAATAATTTTCTTACCATCGGGACTAAACATGGGGAATGCATCAAAGGATTTTTCTGCTGATATTTTTTCCAGTCCGCTGCCATCTTCATTAATAATAAATAGGTTGAAAGGAAACCCTCTTTTGCTTTGGTGGTTACTGGCAAAAATGATCCGTTTGTTATCGGGCATAAAAGCGGGTGCCCAGTTGGCATTACCGTAGCTGGTTATTTGTTTTGCATTACTCCCATCGGCATTAGCAGTAAATACTTCCATATTGGTTGGGGCTACCAGGTTTTCGGCAAGCAATTCCTTATACTCTTTTATTTCAGCTTCGGTTTTTGGCCTGCTGGCACGCCAGATGATTTTTTTCCCATTCGGACTAAACCATGCGCCGCCATCATAGCCTAAAGCATTCGTAATTTTCTTTTCTTTCCCGGTTTTTAAATTCATTACGTACAAATCAATGTCGCCATCTTTTGTACTGGTATAAAGCATTTTTTTTCCATCGGGCGATATGGTTGCTTCGGCATCGTAACCTTTGCTGTTGGTCAGTTGCTTTACAATTTTTCCATCCAGGTCGGCCACAAAAATATCGTAGCTGCTGTATAAGGGCCAGATGTATTTATTACCGTATTTTTTCCTGTCCGGCACGGGTGGACAATCGTTTGCATCTAAATGTGTAGAAGCATAAACTACATGTTTGCCATTTTTTAAAAAAGCGCCGCAGGTGGTTCTTCCTTTGCCGGTGCTTACTAATTTATATTCAAATTTTTCTCCCAGAGTTGGCACTTTGCCTACATACATCTGATCGCATGGTATCCCGTCTTTAAGGTATGTTTTTTGAAAGATGATCCATTTACCGTCGAAACTGAAATAGGCTTCGGCATTATCACCACCAAAGGTCAACTGTTGCATATTGACAAAATGTTTTTCGCCTTCAAATAATAGGGTATCGTTTTCAGATATTTTACTATAATTAATTGTACTTTTCTTAAACGAAACCAAAGAAATTACAACAACACTTAGCACACATAAAAAATATATTTTTTTCATCCTTTCTTAATTTATGCAGCAAAAGTAATTTATGTTAAAATTTAGATTGTCAGAGAATTGTCATCTGCTGAAACACAGCATCGCTTATTTTTGCATGATGATGAAATTAATACTGTCTTGCCTGGGTTTGCTGATTTTTATCATGGCCTGTAATAACGGGGATCATGAAAAAAAAATTAGTGATATCCCTGTTCAGTCTGCATCAGCACGTGAAAAAATATTAAAGGATTCCATTTTAAAATTTCCTGATTCGCTTTTATTAAAAGAACAACTGATTCAATTTTACCGCGACAATGAGGATTATGATAAAGCCATTGCCGCAGTTACAGAAATTTTATCAAAAGACAGTTTAAATACCAGGCTATGGGATATAAAAGCAACACTGCATTTTGAAAATGATGACACCCTCAATGCCATTAAATCTTTTGAAACCGCTTTACTAATAAACCCTTCGCCCCGCTTTTACATTTTGCTTGGCTCATTGTATGCACAAACAAAAAATATTAAGGCGCTTGATATGGCTGATGCCCTGTTACAAACAAAACTTCCCGAAACCGGTAAGGAAGCATTTTTTATTAAAGGCCTCTATTTTAATTATACCGGAGACAAGAATAAAGCCATTGGCTTTTTTGATAAATGCCTGAGCCTTGATCATATGCATATGTTTGCCTATCGTGAAAAAGGAATTGCATTATACGACCTTGGCAAATATGAAGAGGCAATTACCGTTCTTGATAAAGCTGTTACCCTGCAAAATAATTTTGACGAAGGTTATTACTGGCTGGGCCGCTGTCTCGAAAAATTGAACAAACCTGCCGATGCCATTGAAGAATACCGCACTGCATTAATGTATTCGAAGGATTTTACCGAAGCCAAAGAAGCATTAATAAGATTGGGAGCAAAATAAATTAACTTCGCATCTGAAATCTATGCAACTCATAACTCATAACTCATAACTCATAACTCATAACTCATAACTCATATGCCCATCATCGCCCCATCTTTATTAGCGTCCAATTTTTTTAATCTTGAATCGGAATGTAAAATGCTGAACGAAAGCAATGCAGACTGGTACCACCTGGATGTGATGGATGGCCGCTTTGTACCCAATATCAGTTACGGGCCAATGCTTGTGGAGGTGTTCAGAAAAGCCACAACAAAGATCTGCGATGTGCATTTAATGATTGAAGACCCGGGTAATTATGCCGAAGCATTTAAAAAAGCAGGGGCTGATATTTTATCTGTACACATTGAAGCATGTCCGCATTTGCACCGCAATATTCAGCAAATAAAAAGTTTGGGTATGCAGGCTGGTGTTGCTGTTAATCCGCACACACCTGTTGAAGCTTTGAAAGATATTTTGGCAGATATAGACATGGTTTGCCTGATGAGTGTTAACCCTGGCTTTGGCGGACAATCATTCATCCCACACACTTTACATAAAATAAAACAACTGCGTGAAATGATTGATGAACATTCGCTGCAGGTAAAGATAGAAGTTGACGGCGGCGTTACATTGGAAAATGCAAAGTCAATTATTGATGCAGGCGCCGATGTGTTGGTAGCGGGCAATACGGTGTTTAAATCTGCTGACCCTATTGCAACTATCGCAGCGTTGAAGAATTTATAAATACTATTTCAGCTTCCATCTAACGCCCATATAAAATTCCCTTCCCCTCGTTGGTCCCCACACAGATGAAATATCAAAGTAAGGGCTGAATGGATCCTGCCAACTGATGATGGGTTGGTTTTGGCGAAAGTTGAAAATGTTTTCGCAACCGGTATACACTTCAAAATTTTTAAAGAGATAAGTGAACTGTGCATTTACAGTAGTATAATCCTGCGAATAATCGGGCCGCTGGTATGCAAGCGGATTTAATTTTGTGTCGG
>JANOVD010000580.1:0-3383 GCA_031417255.1 Chitinophagaceae bacterium | reverse complement strand
GCCATGCTCATCAATAATGCTTTTGCAAATAAAGACAAACAGATGCGCCATCATAAGAACCTAAATAATCAGAACCATCCTTGCTTGAATTGGCGTCGTGATACAATTCATCTGTTAAACACATGCCGCCAACAGTGTTTGCCCCAATCAGAGAAGTATCAAATGCACTTACAGTTGAAGCAGCAAGCCCGGCATCTGCAACAGCTTCATTAAAAGCATGCATGGCCAGCATGGTTGTACGGGTAACGCCGGGTTCGATTATCTGTAAATTTTTTATCAGATCAGCAGAACTAACCGGTACCTGGCCAAAGGGTAAAATACCTGCATATTTTGACGGGAAGAGATCAAGTTTTTTATGAATGCCGCAGGTGCCTGCTTTTAGCGCAAGATGATTTTCGGCTACAGAATTTCCTATAGCACTTATGACACCCATGCCGGTAATGAAAATCCTGCTCAAAGAAAATATTTTTATTTAGTACGATGTTGCTCAATATAAGCAACCATGGTGTTTATATCGGTAAGTATCTTACGGCCTTCTTTGGGATCTTTTATTTCTATTCCGTATTCCCTGCCTAATAATACGATCAACTCTATGGAATCTATAGAATCAAGCCCGAGGCCTTCTCCAAACAACGGGTCATCATCCTTAATATCTTCGGGTTTAACCGAGATCAGGTTTAAGAATTCGATTATCTGCTTTTTTAACTGTTGTTTTAATGCTGCTGTTTCCATAATTATTAATTCAAATCAAATTTTTTCTTTTCAACCCGTACAAGGTAATAAGTTGTATTACAAACGTAATGCCCAATAAAGGTATAATATTCAAAATTACGTCTTTAAGTTTACCGCCTTCTAAAAATAAACCATAATAAGCCTCCAGGCACCAATGCAATGGCGACATTTTCATTACCAATGCAAACGAAGCCGGCATGGCGAAGCTGGGTACCAGCAAACCGCCTACTGCAGCCATTAATACGATAGATACGGCACCAATACCATTTGCCTGCTCCTGTGTTTTTGCAAATACACCGATCATTATGGCATAACTTACTGCACACCATCCGCAAATGAGTGTAACAATTACAACGCCTGTTATATCGGCCGGTAAATTTAATTTGGGTAAACCCATCAAGGGAAATAACCAGATACCGATTGAAAAAACAACGGCTGCCTGAACAAATGTTACCAATAAATAAGTGAGCTGTTTGGATATTAATGCTACCAAATAATTTGTAGGCAGGGTTTTTAAACGTACAAAACTGCCATTCAGTTTTTCCCTTACCACACTGCCACCTAAAGAAATTACAATAAAGAACATGGCAAACACGGTCCATGCCGGTACATTGTGTTGCGATGCATTGGGAATATTGCGGCTGCCGTCTCTTGAAACCGGTATTTCATTAATAGTAACCTGGCTGCTCATTAATTCTTTTTCAAGCGAGTCGGGTAAATTTGTTTCGTTTAAAGAAAAATACAGGCTTTTTAAAACTTCCCTGTTTTGTACCATCAATAACGAACTGCGTAATGCACCCTGTATTGAATGGCGGAATGATTCCTGCAATACAGGATGGTAAAGTAATGTAATAGGTTGAATGCTGCTGCTGTCTGTTACAATACTGTCGGTTTGCATACCGAAATTACGCAACGCTTTTTTTGCCGTTTCGTTTGCTTTTAGTTTTATTTTTTGTGTAAAGTCGGCCGGAATGATAATGGCGATGACAGCATCTTTCGAATGCATTTTTTCGGAAATTTCTTTATCGGTTACATTGGGTGCAACCTGTTTAAGATCGAACATACCTGCTTTTGTAATGGCTGTTTCCAGTTGTTTTCCTGCATCACCGGTATCGCGGTTGCAAAGCAGCATGGGCACCGTATTGGTGTTCAGCATTTCGAATGTACTGTTTTGCACAGCCGTAATTACAACGGCCAAAACGATCGGCATCACAAACATAAAAACCAGGCCAAGCCTGTCGCGGGTTAAAATGCGTATATCTTTTAATATGGTGCTGCGGAGTTTAAACATTACGAATCCCTGTACGATTTACCGGTTAAATTAATGAACAATCCTTCCAGCCCGTCTTCTTTATGATCTATCAAAAGCTGACTCAATGTATCGTGTGCAATTATTTTTCCATCATCAATCAGTGCCACTTTATTGCAAAGATCTTCAGCTTCGCTTAATTGGTGCGATGTATAAATTAACGTAGTTCCATTCTCATTTAATTTTTTAAGATAGTTGATGATGGCATGACGTGTGTGTACATCCACACCAACAGTTGGTTCATCTAAAAATAAAATGCGTGGGTTATGAATTACACCAATAGCCAGGTTTACCCTGCGTTTCATACCGCCTGAAAATTCTTCCACTTTTTTATTGCGTACATCTGCAAGGCCAAGCACTTCCAGCAGTTCGGTGGTTTTGTTTTTAATTTCAGTTTTTTGCAAACCCGACCAGGCGCCAAAAAAAGCCAGGTTTTCTACTGGGCTTAGTTCCTGGTAAAAAGAAAGATCCTGCGGTACAAATCCAAAAAGTTTGTTGATTGATTTTTTGTGATGGGCAATTTCGTGCCCAAGCAATTGTATGCTTCCTTCCTGAAACTGCAGCAGGCCGGTCATGCAATTCATCAGCGTGGTTTTGCCTGCGCCGTTTGGCCCAAACAATCCAAAGCGTTCGCCTTCCTCAACATCAACATTTAAATTACTGAAACAGGGATTTGATTGCCGGGGATAGGTAAACCCAAGATTATTTATACGCACTGCCACATTGCTCATGAATTCCATTTTATTTTGCTCAATGCCTGAAATGCTTTTTTCTCTATTGCCGAAATTTCGATAAGGTAATCTCCCATCACATCAAAATCGGCCTGGCTGCCGATGCGGCCTTTATAAATACCGGCGGCTTGTACAGCAGCGTTGCGCCATTTATCGCCTGCTTCTGTAAATATTTTTGAAATATCCAGTAACTCATCAATGGGATGAAATGCATGGGCCTCCTGTAAAAATGCGCCGTAAATATATCTGAATCCGCCGCCACCGGTTCCAATCTCTTCCTGCATACGCACCAATTGTGCTAAATATAAACCGGCTTTTTGCTGCCCCAGTTTATCTTTCCATTTTTTTATTTTTTTACCGGTTCCGGCAATACCATTAACGCCGGCAATATTGCCCGGTATGCGTAACATGTGGGTTACATTTCTTTTAATGCCTTTTACAATGGCTTTGCCCATCTGTTCATCAGTTACTATCTTTTTTTCCAACGGGTAATAAAGCTGGCCCCTTGGTGCAAAAGCGCCCTTTGCAAAACGCACCCTGTCGAGTTCATAATCAGTAAGCGATGTAGCTGTTTCCATTACCGGGTCGCTGATGAGGTACCGGTCGTCTTC
>JANOVD010000579.1:0-6722 GCA_031417255.1 Chitinophagaceae bacterium | reverse complement strand
TATCTTGTTCATGGTATCTGTCCCGCTGTTCATCCGTCTTGAAAAATATTGATTTCAAGTTACAAATATTTAACCTGATTTATGCAATTTGGTAAAACACCATACCCGCATTATTCAATGTATATCTTTTTATTATTTTGTTTATCGTGCAGTAATAATAAGAAGAAGGATGAAAATATTGTAACAAACCCCAACGCAATGAACAGCCGGGTGGCAGATAATATCAAGTCCATTTTACAGAATGCTTTGTATAACTCAGGAAAAATTGATGATAGTACACAGATCGGTTCGCCACAAATTGTAAAAACATTTTACAGCCGTACAGATTACAAGCCTGTTTGGAGCAGTATGGGTAAATGGTTGCCGTTGGCCGACTCATTATATCAATTTATTGCACATGCCGAAAATGAAGGGCTTTTTCCCAATGATTATCATTTTAAATATTTAAAATTATTAAAAGACAGTTTGGATGCCGATTCGTTAACACGTATGAATGCTGCATTGTGGACAAAAGCCGACCTCCTGCTTACAGATGGGTTCATGCACATCATCAAAGATCTGAAACAGGGCAGGTTACAACCCGACAGCCTTTCGTTAAACAAAGATTCTGTGCTGGTTGATAAATTTTTTATAGCAACATTTAATGAATTGCTCGATAAAAAGAATTTTTCTGCATTGCTTGTATCGCTGCAGCCTAAGCATAAAAACTACTGGGAACTTAAAAAAGGAATTAAACGTTTTGTAGACAGTATGGACAGAAAACAATACACACGGCTTTCCTATCCTTTTAAAAGAGGCGATACAAAAGATTCCCTGTATTTTATAAAACTCCTGCAAAAAAGATTATTGGAGGGTAATTGTATTGATTCCGGATTTGGATTGCCCGATTCTGCCCGTTTGTTCAGCGCTATAAAAAAATATCAGTTGCAAAACGGATTGCAGGCCGATGGTAAATATGGTAAAAATCTTATCAATGCCTTAAACAGTAATGATACTGAAAAATTTAAACGGATTGCCATTACATTGGACAGGTACAAACAACTGCCGGTAAAAATGCCTGCTAAATATATCTGGGTAAATATTCCCGGGTATTATTTAAGGTTAATAAATGCAGATACGGTTGTAATTGAATCGAAAGTTATTGTTGGCAAACCCGAAACCCGTACACCTTTGCTGACTTCTGAAATTTCGGACATGGTCACGTATCCAACCTGGACGGTACCAAACAGTATCATAGTAAAACAGTATCTGCCCAGGCTGAAAAAAAATCCGAATTATATTTCAAAAATAGGACTCAAATTATTGAACAGTAAAGGTGAAGTGGTTGACCCTAACACGGTAAACTGGAGTAAATATTCAAGAGGTATTCCGTTTAAAGTGATGCAGGGCAGCGGCGATAATAATTCACTGGGGGTACTTAAATTTAATTTTAATAATCCATATGCTGTTTACCTGCACGATACCAACCAGCGCTACCTGTTTAAAAATGCATCACGTGCTTTAAGCCATGGTTGTGTACGTGTGCAGGAATGGGAAAAACTGGCTTTCTATATTGCACGTAACGATAGTATTTTAAGTACACGAAAAGATTCATTAAAATATACAGCAGATTCCATAAAAAACTGGATAGGCAGAAAAGTACGTCGCCAGATTGATGTTAAAAATCATGTTCCGCTTTTTATCCGGTATTTTTCCTGCGAAGGCAATAGCGGCATCATAAAATTTTATGATGATGTTTATGGCGAAGATAAATTGCTGATGGAAAAATATTTTACAAAAAAGTGAAATGTAACGAACAGGTAATTTATATTATCTTTAATTATGTGCCTGGTAATAAAATCATTTAAATACAGATTTTTTAGCCGCATTTTACCGGTTGTAATGGTTGTTTTGCTTTTAAATTCCCCCATATCAGCACATGCACAAATCCGAACTACAGAAAAAGAAGTAAAACACAAAAAAACTACCAGGGTGTTTTACGGCCAGGCCAGTTTTTATGCCAATAAATTTAATGGCAGAAAAACAGCAAACGGAGAAATATTTGATCAAAAAAAACTTACTTGTGCCTGAAATGTTTTACCGCTTGGCACCTGGATTAAAGTAACCAATTTAAGAAACGGCCGGTCGGTTATTGTTAAGGTAAATGACCGGATTCACCCTAAAATGAAAAGGATTGTTGATTTATCCGGAAGCGCAGCACAAAAACTTGGTTATGTTTCCAGCGGGCTTACAAGGGTAAAAGTAGAACTTGTTGATAAGAAATTAATTAGGCAGTAATTTAAAATACCTTTACCACCATATCTACCCAGTTAAACAAGCGGTAATAATAGTTGGAATTATGTTGGTAAAATATTTTAAGATATGGAACTAAGCGACTATTTTTGTTGCGATTTAGAAAATTAACACTTATGAAGAAAATATTATTGGTATTTATAGGCTTAGGCCTTGTAATGACATCTTTTGCACAGGGCGAATACAAAAAGCGCCCGTCACTGGGTATTCATTTTTTGTTGAATGACTTTAGAACTGCACAGAATGTGCGTAATACCGGTTTAGCCAATGTAATGCGCACAAAAGACTGGCATAAAACCAAGTTTATGACTGCGGGAATTGCCATCAGTTACCTACAGGGTTTTAATAACAACCTTGATTTTGTTGGTACACTTTCGGGTTCATTTCTTGATTACCCGATTGTAGGAAAACCTGCACGTGGTAATCCAGGCATGTTGCTTGAAGGAGCAGCTACTGTTAATTTAAAACTTTTACCTGATAAATTCATCTTTGTTCCATTTCTTACTGCAGGAGTTGGCGCATCAAAATATATTGGCTACTACAGTGCATTCATGCCATTTGGGGTAGGTGCACAGGTGAAGGTAGTAGATGAAGTTTATATTTTGCTGAATTCGCAGTATCGGGTGCCGGTTACAGAAAATGCATCTTATCATTTTTATCATAGTCTGGGTATTGCCGCTAACTTAACCAAAAAGAAAGAGCCTGTTAAGGTTGAAGTAGTTGAAATTCCGGTTGTTGAACCGCCAAAAGACAGAGATGGTGATGGCGTTTTGGATGTTGATGATAAATGTCCCGATGTTGCCGGCATTGCTTCTTTACAGGGTTGCCCCGACAGGGATGGCGATGGTATTGCTGACGGTGATGACGCTTGCCCTGATGTACCAGGTTTAGCCCGTTACAAAGGTTGCCCTATTCCTGATACTGATAAAGACGGAATTAATGATGAAGTTGATAAATGTCCTACTGTTCCGGGTCTTGCCCGTTACCAGGGTTGTCCAATTCCGGATACTGATGGCGATGGTGTAAATGACGAAGAAGATAAGTGTATCACGCAACCGGGACCGGCTTCTAATTATGGTTGCCCTGTTATCAGCGAAGAAATAATTAAAAAAGTAAACAGAGCTGCACAGAATGTATTCTTTGAAACAGCCAAATCAAAATTATTAGCTAAATCTTTGGGTTCATTAAATACTGTTGTAACCATATTGAACGAAAATCCAACTTACAAAGTTCAGATAGACGGACATACTGATGATCAGGGTAAAGATGAGTATAATCAAGGCTTATCTGACGAAAGAGCTGCTTCAGTTAAAGCTTATCTGGTAAGTAAAGGTATTGATGAAGCCCGTTTATCATCTGCAGGTTATGGCGAAACCAAACCGGTAGCAGATAATAAAACTGCTGCAGGCCGTGCAAAAAACAGGAGAGTAGAAATGACTTTGAGTAATTATTAATAGAGTTATTTTTAAATATTGCAAACCCTCTGCCATGCAGGGGGTTTTGTTTTATGCATACTTTTCATTCATTAAATATTTGTTATAACAATCTGCAATCATATTTTAAATTATATTTTCTGTAATTTCAATTAATCAAAACTAAACCCCCTGTGCAAAAATTTAAAGTTCATTTTGTTTGCTGTATCATTTTTTTAGTTTTTTGCTCATCCCGGCTAAATGCACAAACCATAGAAAACAGCATTAACCTGCTCGGTACCAATTTCCCGCAGGAAAAAATACATATTCATTTCGATAAGGAATCTTATTTACCCGGCGAAACCATTTGGTTTAAAGCTTACCTGTTTGAAGAAAATTTGCCATCGGAACGAAGTACAAACTTTTACGCAGCACTATATGATGAACAGGGTAAGCTGATACAACAGCAAATAAGCCCGGTATTTAACAGCAGCAGCGACGGCCATTTTATAATACCCGACAGTTTACAGGCTACCCAGGTAATATGCAGGGCATATACAACCTGGATGCTGAATTTTGATACCAGCCTTTTATTCACCCAGTCAATAAAAATAATCAGCAGCAAAGTATCTGCAAACAGGAGTGATGCAAACAAAACAACAAGCCTGCAGTTTTTTCCGGAAGGTGGAGATATTATTGAAGGCGTTGTAAATACGGTTGCCTTTAAAGCCAGTTACAATAACGGGTTACCCTTTTATTTTGAAGGGGCAATTAAAAAACAGGAGACGGGTGAAGTGATGATGCCATTAAATATTATGCACGATGGTATGGGCAAGTTTGATCTGGATTTTAAACCCGGTGATAAATATTATGCTGAATGGATTGACAATAACGGCATTAAACAGCAAACCTGGTTGCCGGCTGCAAAAAGCAGGGGCGTTTCGTTAAAGCTTACTGTGCAAAAAGATAAATTATATTTTAACCTGTTAAATAAAACCGGTAGCGATTCACTACATGTATTGATGTACATGTATCAAAAAGTATTTTATAAAACCAGCATCAAAGTTTCGGCAGCAGAACCCTTTACAGGAATGGTTCCTGTAAGTGCATTGCCATCCGGAACCATGCAGCTTACTGTTTTTGATGCCAACTGGCAACCGGTTGCAGAGCGTGTGGCATTTATCAACAATAATAACTTTACCATTAATGCTGCAGTAATTACAAAAGAGATCAGCACACAAAAAAGAGGAAAAAACAGTATTGAAATTTTAGTGGCCGATACCATACCGGCAAATATGTCGCTCAGTATTTCGGATGCAGATATGAATGGTGAAGTAACTGATAATAGCATAGTGAGTAATTTTTTATTGAAGGGTGATGTAAAAGGATACATACATAACCCGGCATTTTATTTTACGAATAATACTGATGCCATATTAAGGACTAAATTAGACCTGGTAATGCTTACCCATGGTTGGCGCAGGTACAACTGGGCCAATATGATGGTGCAGAAAATGCCTGCCATAAAATTTCCGGCTGATGAATACCTTGGAGTTTACGGACAAATAGGTAAAGAGACAATGAACAAAATGGAAAAGGAGGAACGGGTAAACCTGATCATTAAAACAGCAGACAGTACCAGTAATTTTTATTCCATGCTGCCTGATAAAGCCGGTTTATTAAGGCAAACCGGATTGGTTTTTTACGATACCGCAAAGGTTTATTTTTCTTTTAATAAAAATAAAACCAACAATAACCAGATAGCTTTTGGTAAATTTAATTTTACTTATCCTGTATCGAATGCTATAAACAATTACAAAGACTATCTTTTACCCGATACTGCAGGGGTTGTTTCTAATCCCAACACTTCATTATTTGAATATTACGTTGCCAACAACGGCATAAAAAAATATAATGATGAAAAAACTTTAACAGGTGTAACGGTAAAAACAGGAGGCCGTCGTAACTGGCAAAATGATCCCCTGCTTAAAATGGATGAAAAATATGCAAGTGGAATGTTTTCAGCAGGAGCCACAGGATATTCCGTTGACGTGGTGCATGATGAAAAGTCGTGGACAAAACTGGATTTTTATAATTATTTAAGAAGTGCCATGCCCAGCATATTAATTGGTAATTTCAATTTAACCTCGGGCAGGCCACTAACATATAACGGTAAGTCGGTTTTAGTTTATATTGATGAACAACTGATGACCACGAGTGAACTTGAAAATTTAAGCCTCTCCCAGGTAGCTTACATGAAATTGATTCCATATTTTATGGGTAGTGGGCCCGAAGGTGGAAGTTCGGGCCTTATGCCGGCTTTAGCAGTTTATACAAGAAAAGGAGATGACCTGATTGACCGGCGCCCCACCGACAAAGACCTGGGACTGGTAAAAATTGCCGGTTATTCTCCTATCAAAGAGTTTTATTCGCCTGATTATTCGCAAAGCAATACAACAACAGGTACCGATGCCAGGACAACACTATTATGGCTGCCCTATATTTTTACCGATGCTGCCAACCGTAAAGTGCCCATCATTTTTTACAACAATGATTTTACAAAAAAAATGCGTATCGTTTTGGAAGGAATTAATGATGAAGGGAAAATGATCCGTATAGAAAAGATTATTGAATAGTTTTTTGTGTAAAATTCTCCGCCCAGGTTCGTGTCCCCACGAACCTGCCTCTTGCTAATAAAAAAGAAGTTGTAAATTAGTGAAAGCCCATACTGATAAATTTAAAAAGCCCCGCAATGGGTAAAAGCATATTTACAGTAAAACGAAAAAGTTATATAGCATTGGAAGCTGGTATCAGACCCATGTGATTATATTTATTCATCTGCTAAATTTTATATGCTGGGCGAAAAGAATTATTCGTTTTTAAAAGATTTACGGGAAGAGTTTTGAAACTATTTAGTTATATTACATTACCTGATTTTTGCAGAATGGGCTTGCAGTAAATGGTAATGCTGACAGCATGTATTGTAAGATGGTTCGTGAGGACACGAACCAAGGCGGG
>JANOVD010000578.1:0-2366 GCA_031417255.1 Chitinophagaceae bacterium | reverse complement strand
ATGCCTTTCTATACGGGCTTTACCTTCTTCTTTATTTTTGTTACTGCACTTGTTTACTTTGGCCTGAGGTTGGCCAACAGAAAAAACTGGAATTTTCTTTAACTTGGCCTCTGGAGTTTTGTATTTATGTTGCTGGGTTATCTACATTAAACATATCAACAGATGGATTGGCGGTTGAGCGTATCAATGTGGTAAAGTAAGTTGAATAACCCAGCAACATAAATACAAAACTCCAGAGGCCAAGTTTAAGAAAATTCCAGTTTTTCCTTTTGGCTAATCTCAAACCAAAGTAAACCAGTGCGGCAATAAAAATAAAGAAGAAGGTAAAGCCCGTATAGAAAGGCATGCCTAAACTGTTTACAAAGAAAATATCAAAATTACCTGCGCCTTTAATGGTCCAAACCACAACTGCTTTTTGTACAAGGCCGGTTAATATACAGCCGATAACGAATGCCCAGAAAGTACCCCATTTGGTAATTTTTTGGTAGCGTTTGAAATAATAGATCATTACTATGGCGGGTATGGTCAATAAGTTCAGTAAGTGAACACCGATTGATAAGCCCATCAGGTAAAAGATGAGGATTATCCAGCGGTCGGCCCTGGTAAAATGACCTGTTATACCTTCCTTTTGTTCAGTATCTACATTCTGCTCCCACTTTAACATGGCCCAAAAAACAACAGCAGTAAAAAATGATGATAATGCATAAACTTCACCTTCAACAGCGCTGTACCAGAATGAATCAGAAAAAGTGTAGGCCAATGCACCAACAATACCTGCAGCCATAATGCCGTAAATTTTTTCGTTGGTTAATTCGGTTGCATCTTTCATAACAAGTTTGCGGGCAAAATGGGTAATGCTCCAGAATAAAAACAAAATGGTAAAACCACTTGCCAAAGCGCTCATCAGGTTAATACCTGTGGCTGCATTCTCGGCACCAAAGGGTACCATAAACAATCTTCCGATCAATACAAATAGCGGGGCTCCCGGTGGGTGAGGGATCTGCAGTTTAAAGGCGCTGGAAGCAAACTCACCACAATCCCAAAGACTGCCTGTGGCTTCCATGGTCATAATATACACAGCGCATGCAATAATGCAAATGATCCACCCGGTAATGTTGTTGATGCGTTTAAAACTCATAAATATGATTTGGTTATATCCCGATACATATCGGGAGGCAAATATAATGATGTTTGGGGTTTGGTGTTTACCGTTTGGAGATTTTTTCGGCCTCAAATACCATAACTCCCCGGCCTCACCCTCCTTCTCCCTCTCCAAAAGAGAGGGAGCGGTACATTAAACATGTTCAAACTTTATATCTTCCACATCAACTTTATTTCTTTATTCATCAATTACGCTAAGCAAATGCATTTTGCAAAACATAATCTTCGTATTGTTCTTCCAGTTCCCTCTCATTGGGAGTTCCTTGTAAAGGAACGAGCGATAGCTCTTGGGGTGAGGCCCTTATCTTCGCATTATGAAAAAAGCCCTCATCCAACTGCATATAGCTGTTTTTTTAGCGGGCTTTACAGCCATACTGGGTGTATTAATTGAATTGAATGAGGGGTTACTGGTGTGGTTCAGGTTATTTATTACTGTAGTAACATTAGCAGCAATTTTATTTTATAGAAAACAATTGTTGCGGATTTCTTATAAAGATGCACTTAAAATTTTTGGAGTAGGTACAATTGTAGCCATTCACTGGGTTACTTTTTATGCAAGTGTTAAATATGCCAATGCATCTGTTGCTGTTGTTTGTTTTAGTGCAACCGGTTTTTTTACTTCTTTTTTTGAACCGCTGATATTAAAAAGAAGAATTTCATTGATTGAAGTGGCGTTGGGTTTTATTGCCATTGTTGGCATTTATATAATTTTCGATTTTCATCCACAATATAAACTGGGCATTATTTTCGGTATCATATCGGCAGTTGGCAGTGCAATATTTCCTATTTACAACAAAAAATTATTGCTCAGATTTTCGCCTAAAATTCTTACGCTTTATGAATTGGGTGGAGGCTTGCTTGCTTTAACGGTTCTGGTTCCTTTTTATTTAATGCAGTTTCCGGCAACTTATTATTTACCTACCGCCACCGATTGGTTATGGTTATTGGTTTTGGCATGGCTTTGTACGGTGTTGAGTTTTAACCTGCAGTTGAATGCATTAAAAAAAGTATCAGCATTTACCGCAAACCTTACTTACAACCTGGAGCCCGTTTACGGTATCATACTGGCTTTTATTTTTTTAAAAGAGAACAAAGAACTGCACGTTGAATTTTATATAGGTGTGGCGCTGATCTTACTGGCAGTTGTTTTACAAATGCTTAGGATTAGGCGGCAGCATAAACAATCTTCACTTCAGGGTATTTAA
>JANOVD010000577.1:0-2405 GCA_031417255.1 Chitinophagaceae bacterium | reverse complement strand
GCATAGCCAGATGAGTAGCGAGGCGGATCATAAAACATTTCCATGCCTTTTTCGGGCGTTTCGGTTTCAAAATTTACATAAGGCACTATATCCCATTTTTTATCTGTCATGCCTTTGTATAATTGCGGCTCAAAATTATTTTTTAGCCATCCCCCCAAACCTGTGCCCAGTTTATCATACTGCGTTGTAAGCAATGTCATCGTATGCTGGTAATCTGCACCATCGCTAACATGGTTATCAATTAAAATGTCGGGGTCAAGCAAATGAAATATCTGGGCAAAAGATTTGGATTCCTTGCTATCGTTTTTTGTAAAGTCGCGGTTCAGGTCAAGGTTTTGACTGTTACCTCTAAAACCATATTCCAGCGGGCCGTTTTGGTTGGCTCTTGAATATGAATTACGGTTCAAACATCCACCAATATTATAAACCGGGATAAAAGCCAGTGCCACATTATCGGGCAGTTTAATTTTGTTGATTACAATATCCCTTACCAACATCATACTGGCATCAATACCATCGGGCTCGCCAGGGTGAATGCCATTGTTGATAAGGATCACCGCTTTGTTTTGTTTATGCCATTGTGCAGCATCAAACTTTCCATCGTTGCTAACCATTACCAGGTGCAATGGATAACCGGCATCACTCATACCCATTTCTTTTACCAATACTTTGGTTGAAATTTTATCCAGATTTTTATACCAGTCAATGGCTTCAAAATAAGTAGCACTTTCCAGTCCGTTTGTTTTTTCAAAACGGCATTGCTGGGCATTGGTGTTACATAAAAATGAAATGAATAACGAAAGAAGAATGGATTTTCTCATCCAGGTTAAATTTTTTGTCAAGCTACAATAATTTTAGTTTAACAGCCTCAGAGAGGCGATATATCAGTAGAAAATATTTGTAAAAATGTTTTCAGAGCTCCATAGGAGCGATATATAATCCCGAAATAATCGGGACTCCGGTGGAGCTCAATATAGTGATTGGGTTTATAATCTACTAACATATCAGCCCAACGGGCTTAAATACAAAATTCAAAAAGAGCTTGCTTATTTTATAATTACAAATGATTGATTTATTAATTCGCTGCTATTGCAGATCTTAATAAAGTACCGGCCGGCGGGTAAATGATCTACTGTTAAATCAATGTTACTATTTCCGCTGCTAACCTGCTGCTGCATTACAATTCTGCCAGACAGATCAGCAATAATCAGTTGACTTTTTTCTGTTAATACCTGTTGCAGTTTTATAACCAACTTTTCTTTTGTGGGGTTAGGATAAACCATTGCATTTGAAAAATTATTTGCAATGTGTACCGAAACAATTTTACTGTTGCTGAATTTCCCATCTATATCAACCATTTTTAAACGGTAGTAAACTATGTTGGTATTTGGTAAACTGTTATCAGTAAAAGAATAATTTGCTAAGTTTCTTCCGGCCACTTCGCCAATTTTATAAAAATCAATACCATCAGTACTTCTTTCAATTTCATATTTTTTAAAATTGGTTTCAAGTGTTGCATACCATTTTAAAAGAACAGATCCATTATTTTTTTGTGCAGTAAAATCAGTTATGGTAACCGGTAATACACCGGTGCATTGCCATACCGCCAGCACATACTCAGGATGATCTATATAAGGATTACGGTTATTCTGTTGAGAATAAACAAGATTGTTCCTGTTAATTTCCCTGGCATCAACCGGATCAAGATTATTCCAGGCAAACATCATTTGTAAATACGATAATTGAAAAGAGGGATAAAGACCGCCATTGGTTGTTCCGTCAACAACTGTAGTGAGACTGGTTGCACCATTTAGTGAAACCCAGTTGGACAATTCATTTTGATACCTGGTTAAAATATAAAAGTAACCCCGGGCCAAATCTCCTTTTAAAGCATCATGCGGTTCAAAAGCAGATGCAGCTGTAACACCGGGATAATTAGATGGCCCGATTTTATCAAGTACCGGGTTTGGCGGTATTGGGTAACCTGGAAAAGCCCCGTTAACAGGAAACTGATATGTGGGTGCACCTGTAGTGGAGTAAGGAATATTGCCACGGTTACCATTTATTTTAGCATCTGTTGGACGAACTAAATAAAGATCCGCTTCAGTTGGCTGTTGATAAGTTGATCCTCCCAGTTTAAACCAACTTCTGGGAAAAGTATGTTCTTTATTCCAGCAAATACCTTCTGTAGCTGGAGTGCTACCACCACAAAATCCACCCGTGGGAGATTGTGAAGAATTAAACTCAAATGGTTCTGGCCCGGTATTGTTGTTTGAATAAACATCCCAGATGATTGACCGTAAAGCATCATCACTACGAATTGTATCAACAATGGGTATTTCTGTATTGTCAATGGTTGAATAATTTAAAGCAATTTGCCCCGTTGTAATAATATTGCGTAAGGC
>JANOVD010000576.1:0-1862 GCA_031417255.1 Chitinophagaceae bacterium | reverse complement strand
AATGCTGCCAACCCATGTATAAAAAATGCAGGGTTTCTGATGGAGTCAAAAAAAGAGATCTACGATATTATTCCCCAACTGTATATTCCCAAAACTTTATTTTTTAAAACCGGAACAGGAGCAGAAGAAATAGTACAGGCTGTTTCTGCATCCGGTATTTCATTTCCCTGTATTGCTAAACCAGATATTGGTGGAAAGGGCAGGGGAGTAGAAAAAATTTATGCTATACAGGATATTGCTGCTTATGCAACAAAAATAAAAATGGATTTTTTGGTGCAGGAGTTTATTGCTTATCCCGAAGAGGTTGGTGTATTTTATTGCCGCATGCCCGATAAAACCGATGGATTTATCAGCGGTATTGTAGCCAAGGAATTTTTGATTGTAAAAGGCGATGGATCATCTACCTTAACACAACTGATTGAAAAAGATCCACGTTATCATTTTCAACTATCTGCATTGCAAAAAATTTATGGCGAAGGTTTGCATGCAGTATTGGAAAAGGATGCAATAAAAAACCTGGTGCCATACGGTAATCATGCCCGTGGCGCAAAATTTATTGATGTAAGCCATTGGGCCGATGAAACATTTACCAAAACCTTTGATGGGATTTGTAAACATATACCGGAATTTTATTTTGGCCGTTTGGATATTATGTACAGTAATTTTGAAGATCTGAAAGCGGGAAAAAATTTTTCCATCATTGAGCTGAATGGTGCCGGCAGCGAGCCTACGCATATTTATGATCCGGGGCATTCAATCTTTTTTGCCTGGAAAGAAATTGCCTGGCATTTTAAACTGTTGTGTACCATCAGCATTAAAAACCATAAAAAAGGTTTCCCGTATTTAACAGTTAAAGAAGGCATGCAAATGTTTAAGGAAAATAAAGCGGTTGTAAAAAAATTGAAGCAATTTTAAAACAGGTGAATAAAAAAATAAAAAAGAAACTGAAATGGAGTTTTTTGATTTTTATATCATGCTGGATAGTTTTTGCCCAAAGCTGTATGAAATTCAGGATCAGCGACAGCAAAGCAAAAGCGGAGTTTAAAGAAAAGGGTTTGCAGATCAGTTTTCATTATACTGATGTTAATGATAAAGGATTGCATTATACAAAAGCAGGAGCCGATACTTTACATACTTTATTTTTTGTACATGGCTCGCCGGGCAGTTGGGATGCGTTTAAGATATATATGATGGATACGGCATTGCTTCGTCAGTTCAGAATTATTTCTGTTGACAGGCCCGGCTTTGGTTACAGTGGTTTTGGCACTGCATTTACTTTGGCGCAACAGGCAGTAATGATCAATAAAGTAATTGAAAAAGAAAATAATCAAAAGCCTGTGCATCTTATTGGCCACAGTATTGGCGGGCCTGTAATTGTACA
Organism: Chitinophagaceae bacterium; assembly: GCA_031417255.1. GTDB lineage: Bacteria > Bacteroidota > Bacteroidia > Chitinophagales > Chitinophagaceae > Ferruginibacter. Next base: position 481 of record JANOVD010000576.1, on the reverse strand, counting down.
AATGGCACAGTATCATCCCGCAGCATTTGCTTCATTAACTATATTGTCTGGTTCAATTTCGCCAAAGGATGAACCAAAGGAATACTGGCGTTATCTTTTTATGCACACAGCTTTAAACGTTTTTATGCCAGGTGCTTTTAAACCATCAAACAACGAGATCATTTATTTTAAAAAAGATTTGTACAGCATTGATACGGGCTATGCTGCATTGCAAATGCCGGTAACCTTTATTCACGGCGATGCCGATAAATTTGTTACGGTAAAAAATGTTGAATACGGAAAACAAAAACTGGCCAATAATCCTCGTGTCAAAGTAATCATCATACCCGGTGCCGGCCATTTTATTCCCTGGGAGCATTATAATTTAATAAAAACACATTTGCTTTCATTGGTATCTTTGCATTAAAATTATATTGGAGGGTATCAATACTTTCTTTAGCTTAAATAGTACAACATTTGTATTTGTGCAACTCCTTGTACA